>JACZXC010000187.1 GCA_022571825.1 Myxococcales bacterium
ATGACGGCGCTGGGGATCGCGGGCGGACGCGGCCACATCGGCGGCGTATCCTCGCAGGCCTCCCGGGCTTGGCGACCCCCGGCCCATTCCTACCTGCTCTCGCTCCTCGCGGATCCGGACCTCCCCCTCACCGAGCCCAACTTGCGCGGGTACGTGCGCCGACTGCTCCTGCTCCAAGTCGGGTTCGGCGCGGGGCTGGTAGGACTCACGGCGCTGTTGGGGCGCGCGCTCTTCGACGATCGCGTCGGCTGGATCGCGGGAGCGATCGCCGCCCTGTATCCCGCCTTCATCGCCCACAGCCATTATCTGTGGTCCGAGACTCTGTTCGCGGTGTTGGTCATCGGCGCCCTGCTCGGCGTCGTCGAGGTGGAGCGTCGCAGGAGCTGGCTCATCGCATCCGTTGCCGGCGTTGCCTTCGGCATCGCCACGTTGACGCGAGAGACGGCCCTTCCCGTGGCGGCCGTCGCCGCCATCTGGTGGGTCTGGACGGCAGAGCCGGCGCAACGCCGGCGCGCGCGGCTCCAAGGCGCGCTGATGCTCGCACTCGCAATCCTCGTGGTGATGCCGTGGACGGTGCGCAACTACCTCGTCCTCGACCGTTTCGTACCCGTGTCAACGGTGGGCTGGTTCGCCGCCGGTGAGGGCAACACCCTCGAGCATCCCAACTGGCTCCAACCCAGGGGACCCGCCCAACGCGCCTTCCACAGCGCGTACTACGAGATCGTTGACGAGGGCGAGCGGCTGGACTTTGCCCGCCGGTACACCCTCGAACGCATTGCAGCCGAGCAACCGACCTGGATCCTGAAGAAGACGGTGCGCAATCTGGCGCAGCTATGGAGCCCCGATTCGGTACTGCTCTACAAGCTGCGCCGGGGCGCCTACGGCGAAGTGCCGGCGTGGATCGAGCGCACCGCGACCCTCGTCTCGGTCCTGACCTACGCGGCGGTCTTGACCGGGGGCGTTCTCGGCATCGCCGCGGCCCGCGGAACCGGCCGCCAGCTTCTGCCGTGCTTGATCCTGGGCGTTGTCGTGGCCCTGCACGTCTTCGCGAATGCCACCGCGCGGTTTCGCGTGCCGTGGATGCCGTTGCTGATCGTGTACGCGAGCTACGCGGTCGCCCGTGGGCACAACCTGAGGCGAGACCTGGCCGGACGGCGTTGGATCGCCCCGGCCGGTGTTCTGCTCTTTTTCTTCGCTGTGTGTTTTCCCTACTTCGTCGTCTTCGGAGGCCGACAATGAAACGCGTGGTGATTGTGGGCGGAGGATTTGCGGGCCTTCGCGCCGCACGCGCGCTCGGCGACGTTTCTGAGATCGAGGTCACCCTCGTCGACCAGCGCAATCACCACCTGTTCCAACCCCTCCTCTACCAGGTGGCGATGGCCGGACTCAGCCCCGCCGAGATCGCCGCGCCGATTCGCAGTCTTCTCTCGCGATACCAGAACATCCACGTCCGTCAGGAACAGGTCGACCGCGTCGATCTGACCCATCGGCGCATCGTCACCGGGTCCGGGGAAATCGACTACGACACGTTGCTCCTCGCCTGCGGGTCGCGCCACGCGTACTTCGGGCACGACGACTGGGAGGAACACGCCCCGGGGCTGAAGACCCTGGAACAAGCCACCGAGATCCGACGTCGCGTGCTCAGTGCCTTCGAAGAGGCCGAACGGGAAGCCGACCCCGAACGCCGCCGCGCTCTGCTGACCTTCGTCGTGATCGGCGGCGGGCCGACCGGCGTCGAACTCGCCGGGGCCCTGGGCGAGATGAGTCGATTCACGCTGGCGCGCGACTTCCGGAACATCGATCCCAAGCTCACGCGGGTGATCCTGGTCGAAGCGGGGCCACGCATCCTCCCATCCTTCCGCGAGAGCCAGGCGAGTCGCGCGACCCGCGACCTCGAAAGTCTGGGGGTCCAAGTGTGGACGGCGAGTCCCGTGACCCGGATCGACGCGGCGTGTATCGAAGTGGGCCGGGAGCGGATCGAAACATTCACAGCGCTGTGGGCAGCCGGAGTCGAGCCCTCGGCGTTGAACCGGACCCTGGGTGTTTCCCTCGACGCCCAGGGGCGGGTGCTCGTGGAAGCCGATCTGAGTCTACCGGGTCACCCCGAGGTCTTCGTCGCCGGGGACCAGGCCCACTTCTCCCCGGACTCCAGCAGCTCGCCACTCCCCGGCCATGCGCCGGTGGCGATGCAACAGGGACGGTTCTTCGCCCGCACGGTCCGGCGAGACCTCCGCGGCGAGCC
Organism: Myxococcales bacterium; assembly: GCA_022571825.1. Taxonomy (GTDB): domain Bacteria; phylum Myxococcota_A; class UBA9160; order UBA9160; family SMWR01; genus JACZXC01. Next base: position 2,243 of record JACZXC010000187.1, read on the forward strand.
ACGGGAACGGTTCCGATACGTTGACAGGGGCCAAATGGCGACGATCGGTCGCCGCAGAGCAGTCTGCGAGATCGGACGCTTTCACTTTGGCGGATGGTTCGCGTGGATCACCTGGCTGGTGGTCCACATCTACTATCTGGTCGGGTTCAAGAACCGCCTGTTCGTCGTGTTGCAGTGGACCTGGTCCTACCTCCGCTACGGTCGAGGCGCTCGGCTGATCATCGCGAAGGAGTGGCGCTTCTATTCGTCCCGGTTGGCGCCCTAGTCGAAAGAGCCGTGGCGTCCGGCCCCCTCGGCAAACCGACGCGCACCCGCCTCGGTTTCGCCGCTGCGAATCACCTCGAGACCCAGACGCGACTCCTCGCGAAACGCGTCATCCATCGACAGATCCCACTGTCGATACGAGGAAATCCGGTCGCTGCGCAGGCAGCGCTGGGGAAACCTGGCGAGCTCATTCGCCAGGGCGATCGCTTCGCGGAGCGCGGTACCGGGCTCGACCAGGCGGTTGGCCAAGCCCATTCGATGCGCTTCGTCCCCGGAGACGCCGCGCCCGCTCAGAATCAGATCGAGGGCGTGGCTGTGCCCCAGCATTCGCGACAACCGGATGGTACCGCCATCGACGAGGGGCACGCCCCAACGCCGGCAGTAGACCCCAAAAACCGCGTCCCGCGCGGCGACCCGAAGGTCACACCAGAGGGCGAGCTCGAGGCCGCCTGCCACGGCGTAGCCCTCGACGGCGGCAATGGTGGGTTTGGAGAGCAGCATCCGCGAGGGACCCATCGGACCGTCTCCATCCAGTTCCAGGCGATTTCCCCGTCCCTCGGCCACGCCCTTGAGGTCGGCCCCCGCGCAGAAGACACCTCCGGCGCCGGTCAGCACCGCGACGGCGAGGTCGTCATCGGCGTCGAAACGTCGAAAGATATCCGCCAGCGCCGTCGCCGTGGGCCCGTCGACGGCGTTGCGCACCTCCGGGCGATCGATCGTGACGACGGCGACGGGGCCGTGGAATTCGAGACGAACGGGTTGCATGGCGAGCTCCTGCTTCGCGGGGATCCACGGCCGATGCTCGCGCCGTCACCCGCCCCCGTCAACGCGCCCACTCTCGACCCCGCGGCATTCTCTGGCTCCGCTTGCGGCCCCGACGGACTAGAATGCGGGCGTCTCCTCAGAGAGGGTCTCGGCATGCGCCTTCACGACTTTTTGGATCACCATGCGCGGGACCGACCCGAATCGGAATTCGCGGTGTATGCGGGCCGGAAGCTCAGCTACGCCGATGCCCGGGCCGAAGCCAACCGGATCGCGAACGCACTGATCGGAGCCGGGCTTCAAACCGGGGATCGCGTCGCGTTTCTGGCCAAGAACTGCATCGAATACGCGCTCTTCTATTTTGGCGCCTCCAAGGCCGGGGTAGTGCCGGTTCCGCTCAACTATCGCCTGGCGCCACCGGAGTGGCGCTACATCGTCGCCGACGCCGGCGCGCGGTTGCTCGTGGCCCGAGGCGAGCTCGCTGCCGCCATCGATCCGATTCGCGGCGATCTCGCCTCGGTCGATCGCTGGGTCGCGCTGGATACCCCGCCACCGACCGGCTGGGAGAGCTACGCCGGGTGGGTCGACGGTGCCGACACCGGCCCCCCGGGGCGCCGTGTCGACGAAGACGACGACGTCTATCAGATGTATACGAGCGGTACGACCGGGCGACCCAAGGGCGCGGTCCTGTCCCACCGCGGGTTGTGCGCCAACCTATTCCAGCTGCTGACGGTCCTGAGCGGGGAACCGGGCCGTCGCGTGCTGATCGTGGCCCCGTTCTATCACGCCGCCGCCGCAGTCACCGCCTTCAGCGCCATCTCCTGGGGCGGCTCCCTCTACATCCAGGAGGAATTCGACCCGGCGGAGACCGTTCGCGCCCTCGATGAAGAGGAGATCTTCGTTACCACCCTGGTGCCCGCGATGATCCAGGCCTGCTTGATGTTGGGTTCCAGTGTCACGGAACGGGAGTATCGCGGCCTGCGCCGGATCCTCTACGGCGCATCGCCCATCGCCGAACGGACGCTTCGGCGGGCGATGGACGTCTTCGGCTGCGAGTTCGTGCAGGCATACGGGATGACCGAGACCACGGCGGTCCTCACCTTCCTACTTCCCGAAGACCACCGCAAGGCCCTCGCCGGGCAGCCACAGCTGCTGCTCTCGGCGGGACGCGCCGTCGTCGGCACCGAGCTTCGGATTGTCGACGAACAAGATCGGCCGGTCGAAAATGGAACCATCGGGGAAATCTGCGCGCGCGGTCCCCAGCTGATGCGCGGCTACTGGAACCTACCCGATGCCACCGAGGCGGCGCTCCGAAACGGCTGGATGCACACCGGCGACGCCGGCACCTTGGACGACGAGGGCTACCTGTTCGTCCAGGATCGCACTCAGGACATGATCGTCTCCGGCGGAGAGAATGTGTATCCCCGCGAGGTCGAGGACGTGATCTTTCAGCACCCCGCCGTGGCCGATGTCGCCGTGATCGGTGTGCCCAACCAGCAATGGGGCGAAGCGGTGAAAGCCATCGTGGTGCTCCGCGACGGTGCGGATGCGAACGCCGATGAAATCATCGACTTCTGCCGAGGCCGGCTCGGGGGCTACAAGCGCCCCCGCTCGGTGGACTTCGCCGCCGAGCTTCCGCGCAACCCCAGCGGAAAAGTCCTCAAGCGCGAGCTGCGCGAGCCCTTCTGGAAGGGCCAGCACCGCCGGGTGTCCTGAGCGCACCCGCACCCTAGAATGGCTCCTTGAAGGGGCGAAGGTCCAGCTCCAGGGTCCAAGCGCTTCGCTGTTGCACGTGAAGACCCCAGAAGGCCGCGGCGATCGCGTCAACGCGCAGCATCCCATCCTCGCCCTTCTGCTGCTTGAACTGCGGGAATCGCCGGTTCAGCTGGTCGCCGTCGATCATGCCGTCGATGACGACGTGACCGACGTGGAGACCCTGCGGCCCGAACTCGCGGGCCATGCCATGAGCCACGGCGCGGAGCCCGGCCTTCGCCGACGCAAACGCGGTGAAGGGGGGCCGCGAGCGAACCGAGGCCGTGGCGCCTGTGAACAGCAGCGAGCCCCCGCCGTCGGGCAGCATGCGCCGGGCTGCTTCGCGACCGACTAGGAATCCACCGAAGCAGCACAAACGCCACAGGTCTTCGAAGAATTCGTCCTCCATCTCGAGCAGCGGCTTGAAGCGGTTGTTGCCGGCGTTGTACGCGACGAGCTCCGGCGGTCCTTCGCTCTCTTCGGCGGTGTCGAACAGACGCACGACGTCCGCGGCAACGGTCGTGTCCGCGACGACCGGGGTCGCCCGCCCGTTGGCCGCGTGAATCTCGGCGGTCACCGCCTCGAGCCGCTCTTGGGTTCGCCCCGCGAGAAACACGTGCAAGCCTTCTTCGCTGAAGCGTCGGCACAGGGCAGCTCCGAGCCCTGCCCTGGCCCCGACCCCGATCCCGATTGCAGCCCGTCCCATCGGTTGAGTCCCCTCTCCCAATCTCGACTGAACTAGCCGAAATAATTGAGTATTTCTCCAACCGCTTCCACGGGAACAGAATACTACAGACTCGGGCGATCCCGACCGATCAGACACGTCGCGGTCCCGCCCCGCGGAAAATCAACCCAGTGGATTCCGTCGAGACTCATCCCAAAACGTTGCTGGTTCACGACGGCGAGCTCGCCGACGTGTCCGCGCTGCTCAGCGAGATGGGGGTGCCCCTCTGCGAACGTCAGGGGGCGCCCACACTCGAGAACATGGAAACGAGCTGGGACCTGATCATCGCCACCGCCAGGCGAATTCTCGATCTCGCCGACACGCGAGTACTGCGGGCGCGGGTGTGGATCGCGGTCCTCGACAACGATTCGCGCACCCTGCGCGCGATGGTGCAACGGGCGGGGATCGACCTGGTCGTGCGTCGGCCCGTTGATCCCATGGCGCTTCGCCTGCTGATTCTCCACTCGATCTACCGGGGGCCCGAGAAGCGCCGGAATGAGCGCGTGTGTGGGGGATTCC
>JACZXC010000188.1 GCA_022571825.1 Myxococcales bacterium
GATTTGGGGCCCGTCACGGCAGGAGGATGCCCCGATCCACATGATACGCGAGGCGTCCGTCCACCAGGGTGGCCACGACGCGACCCGTGAGAGTCTCGCCCGCCCAGGGCGAGTTTCGGCTCTTCGAGTATCCCTTGACCGGGTCGTAGGTCCAGCGGCGTTCCGGATCCAGTACCACCACATCGGCGGGCGATCCGATCGAGAGGGTCCCTCCGGGACGTCGGAGGATCTGAGCGGGATGGGTCGACATCCGGCGAACCAGTTCCAGCGGCGTGAGTTCCCCGCTCCGGACCAGGTCGAGGACCACCGCCGCTGCCGTTTCGAATCCGATCATTCCCGGCGGCGCCGAGGTGAACTCGAGCTCCTTCTCGTGCAGCGCGTGGGGTGCGTGATCGGTGGCGATGGCATCGATGGTTCCGTCGACCAGCCCATCGCGACAGGCGCGGACGTCCGCCCGGCTGCGCAGCGGGGGCGCGACCTTCGCGTGCGTGTCGAAGCCGAGCAACGCTTCATCGGTGAGGGTGAGATGATGGGGCGTGACCTCGGCGGTCACCTGGATACCGCGTTCCCGGGCCAGCCGAATCGCCTCCACCCCACCCGCGGTGGAAACGTGCGCCACGTGGAGCTCGGCGCCGGTGATTTCGGCGAGGAGCAGATCGCGCTGGATGTGCACGGTTTCGGCCACCGCCGGGTTCCCGGGCAGTCCGAGCCGGGTCGAAACCGGCCCTTCGTTGACGACGCCGTCCCCGACCAGCGCGCGATCCTCGCAGTGGACAATCACCGGCACCCCGACGAGCCGCGAGTACTCGAGCACGCGGCGCATCACCCCGCTGTCCGTGATCGTCTTTCCGTCGTCGCTGAACGCGACGGCGCCGGCGGCCACCAACGCCACCATCTCCGTCATCACCTCGCCTTCGAGACCCATCGTCGCGGCCGCGATGGGATAGACCCTCGCGGGCGAGTCGCGGAGCGCCCGATCGAGGATGAAGTTGGTCATGGCCGGGTCGTCGTTCGCCGGGTGCGTGTTGGCCATGCAGGCGACCGCCGTGAATCCACCGGCCACCGCCGACCGGCCCCCCGAGGCGATGTCCTCTTTGTACTCCTGACCCGGCTCGCGGAGATGGCTGTGCATGTCGATGAAACCCGGGCTGACCCAGGCACCGGCGGCATCGATGACCTCCGACCCCGGAACCTCGAGGTTCGCCGCGATCTCCGCGATCACCCCGCCTTCGATCAGGAGGTCACCGGGTTCATCGCGGTTGACCGACGGATCCAGGATTCGTCCCCCTCGGATCAGGATGCGACTCAATCCGAGCCCCCCGAGGGGCGGCGGCCCGAGATGAGGTAGAGCACCGCCATCCGAATCGAGACCCCGTTGCGCACCTGGTCGAGAATCACGCCCGGGCGGTGATCCGCCAGATCGTGGGAGAGTTCGACTCCACGATTCACGGGGCCGGGGTGCATGACGATCGCGTCGTCCTTCGCGTAGCGCAGCTTGCCGCGGTCGAGGCCGAAGGTCGCTGCGTACTCGCGGACACTCGGGAAGTAGGAGCCCGCGAGCCGCTCGTTCTGGATTCGCAGAGCCATCACGACGTCGGCCCCATCGAGTGCTTCGCGCAGCGATGTGAATGCCTTGACTCCCAGTGTCTCGATCGCCGGCGGGATCATGGGCGGCGGCGCCGCGACGCGCACTTCCGCTCCCATCTTGAGGAATCCGTAGATGTTCGACCGCGCGACTCGAGAGTGCAGAATATCCCCGACGATCGTGACCGTGAGACCGTCGATGCGTCCCTTCTCACGGCTCACTGTAAACAGATCGAGGAGCGCCTGGGTCGGATGCTCGTGGGCGCCGTCCCCCGCGTTGATCACGGGCGCCTCGAGCACGTCGGCGATCCGCTTGGGCACCCCGGCTACACCGTGGCGAACCACCACGACGTCGGGATCCATCGCGTCGAGGGTCCGCGCCGTGTCCAAGATGCTCTCGGACTTGGCCAGGCTCGAGCTCATCGCCGAAAAGTTCACGACGTCGGCGGAGAGCCGCTTTCCCGCGATTTCGAAGCTCGTCTGAGTGCGGGTCGATCCCTCGAAGAACAGGTTGACCAGGGTGCGACCGCGCAGGGTCGGCACCTTCTTGACCTCCCGTTCGCCGATCTCGCCCATGTGCTCGGCGGTCTCGAGAATGCGTTCGATATCCGCCCGATCCAGGTCCTCGATTCCGAGCAGGTCTCGTCCGATCAACCGATCTCCCCCCCGCCCACGGCCTCCATCGCTAGATCCGATGTTCCTCGCTCGATCACGACCGCGAGCCGGCCGTCCAACCCGCCGAATTCACCGAGCAGGCGGACGTTCTCGCCGGGGCCGGTCGGAACATTCTTGCCCACGTAATCCAGCTTGATCGGCAGCTCCCGGTGCCCCCGGTCGATGAGGCCCACCACCTGCACCGCCCGCGGCCGACCGAAGTCCATCAGGGCGTCCATGGCGGCGCGGATCGTTCGCCCGGTCTTCACCACGTCGTCGACCAGGAGAACCACTCGATCGTCCACGGCCGAGGGCATCTCGGTGCGGCGAAGCATGGGACGCTCGTTCGTGCTGGTGAGATCGTCGCGGTAGAGCGTGGTATCGAGAATGCCCACCGCCACCCGAAGGTCCGCGATCTGCTGAAGATTTCCGGCGATCTGCCTCGCCAGAGGAACACCGCCGTTGGGAATCGCCACAAGATAAAGCTGGTCTGGATCCTCGGAACGCTCGAGGATCTCGTGGGCAATGCGCATGAGGGTCCGGCGGATGCCGGTCTCGTCGAGGATTGTCCTCGCCCCGCGCGGGACCCCCGGGCCCGTCTGCTGGACTTCGTCGCGGCTCAAGATCGCGCCTTTCTCCGTCTCGCGGGACGGAATTAAAAGGGCAGTTAACGCAGCTGGAAGCATACCGCGAGCCCGGCCCCGATCCAATCCCGCTCCCCGAAACGCCGTTTTGAGCCCGCCCGGCCGGGCCTCGCGCTCGCTGGTCGCTCGGGCTCCGGCACTTCGCTCGCCTCTGGAAGAGGGGGGAGCGAAGTCGGCTCAGTGGCCGACTTCCACGCCCACCGGACGTCCGGCGTGGATCGCGTCGCTCCGGGTCTTCGGAGTCGGACCGGTCCCCGTATGGTGGCGGCTGGCCTTCTCAGAGCGCGTACCCCTATGCGGCGAGGGGTTAGGCCGCTCGCTGCCAGCGCTGTCGCGGGGGCTAGTCGATCCCGTTGCCGATCCGATCCCAGCGCATCTGTCGGCCCAGGAGATCCCACCAGGTGCGCGGGTCCAGCAGCTCCCCCCAGCTGCCATTGAAGTTCCACGACCAGTAGAGCACGAAGGCGGGACCCTTGATCTCCGACAAGCGCACCGTTCCCCAGTAGCGGCTGTCCTTGGAGTGATCGCGATTGTCGCCGAGCATGAAGTACCGGCCCGGGGGAATCGTCTCCGGCGGGAAGTCCCGGGACGAGGCGTCGAGGTCGTCGAGGATCTGGTAGCGGCGCGAGCCGTCGGCGATGGAGTAGAGCTCGAGGCGGTTGCCCATGACATCCGGGAATACCTCCCCTGTCGGAGACGCTTGGATCACCGACCCGTTCACGATGACCACCCCGTCGCGCACTTCGATCCGCTCACCGGGCAGCCCGATGATCCGCTTGACGAACTCCTCGCGGGGCAATTCCGGGCGCTGGTCGACGGGATAGGTCTCGGCCCCGCGTTTCGCGACGGTGAAGACCACTACGTCGCCGCGCTGCGGATCGCGGAGTCCGGGCAGGCGGATGTCCGAGAACGGAATCTTGACTCCGTAGACGAACTTGTTGACGAACAGATGATCCCCGATCAAGAGCGTCGGGAACATCGACCCCGAGGGAATCCGAAAAGGCTCGACGGCAAACGCGCGGATGGCCAGGGCCACCAACACCGCCAGCAACAGCGTTCCCAACTGCTCCCACAGGCCCCCACCCGGGGCGCCTTCAGCGTCGCTTTCCGCCGCGGGCTGTCCGGTTTCGGCGCTCAATCGTCCCCCAGCTTCAACACCGCGAGAAATGCCTCCTGGGGGATCTCGACCGAGCCCACCCGCTTCATGCGTCGCTTTCCCGCCCGCTGCTTCTCGAGCAGCTTGCGCTTGCGCGTGATGTCGCCCCCATAGCACTTGGCGGTGACGTTCTTGCGCAGGGCTTTCACGGTGGTGCGCGCGATGACGCGCGACCCGACCGCCGCCTGGATCGCAACCTCGAACATCTGCCGCGGAATGAACTTCTTGAGCCTGCGCGCCACTTCGGTGCCGTGCCGGTGAGCGTCGGCGCGGTGGACGATGAGCGAGAGCGCGTCGACCGGATCGCCGTTCACGAGGATGTCGAGCTTGACCAGATCCGCGGATGCATAACGCGTCAGCTCGTAGTCGAAGGAGCCGTATCCCCGAGTCGCACTCTTCAATCGATCCTGGAAGTCGACGATGACCTGGCTCAGTGGCAGCTCGTAGCTCACCTGTACCCGCGTTCCATGATGCAGCATCTTCTTCTGCGTCCCGCGACGATCCTCGCAGAGGGCGAGAACCGGGCCCAGGTACTCGGCCGGGGTATGAATGGTAGCGAGGATGATCGGCTCCTCGATGTGATCCAGATCCGCCGGCGCCGGCAGCCCCGCGGGGCTATCGATCTCACGAACCTCGCCGGATCGCAGGATCGTTCGATAACGCACCGTCGGTGCTGTCGTGATCAGGTCGAGCTGATACTCCCGCTCCAGCCGTTCCTGAACGATTTCGGCGTGCAGAAATCCGAGGAAACCGCAGCGAAATCCGAAACCCAGGGCGACGCTGGTTTCGGGCTCGTACACCAGTGACGCGTCGTTGAGCTGCAGCTTCTCGAGGGCGGACTTCAGATCCTGATAGGCGTTTGCATCGACGGGGTAGAGGCCGCTGAAGACCATCGGCTTGACCCTCTGGAAACCGGGGAGAGGTTCGGCCGCCGGCTCGTCGCGGCCGGTCAAGGTGTCGCCGATTTTGATGTCAGCGAGGGTCTTCACGCCGGCGGTCACCGCCCCCACCTCGCCGGCACCCAGGAGTTCGACGGCACTCGGGTGGGGATCGATCACATGGAGCATCTGAATCTCGCGCTCGGCGCCTCCCGCCATCATGCGAATTCGCATCCCCCGATGTAGGCTCCCGTCCACGACACGGACGAGCATGACCGCACCGACATAGGGATCGAACCACGAGTCGAACACCAGCGCGCGGGTGGGCGGCCCGATTTCGCCCCGAGGCGGGGGAATGCGCTCGATGATGAGCTCGAGCAGATCCTCGATGCCCCTCCCCTCCTTGGCGGAGACCTGATGCACGTCCGCCGCGTCGAGCCCGATCACCTCCTCGATCTCCTGGGCCACCCGGTCCGGGTCCGCTGAGGGAAGGTCGATCTTGTTCACCACCGGAATCACCTCGAGGCCGGCCTCCACGGCGAGGTAGGCGTTCGCGAGGGTCTGGGCCTCGATCCCCTGAGCGGCGTCGACCACGAGGATCGCCCCTTCGCAGGCGTGCAGGGCACGTAAGACCTCGTAGGCAAAGTCGACATGCCCGGGTGTATCAATCAGGTTGAGCTGGTATTCCTGTCCGTCGCGAGCGCGATAGCGCATTCGCACGGTCTGTGCCTTGATCGTGATTCCCCGCTCGCGTTCGAGATCCATCTTATCGAGGAACTGGTCCCGGCGTTCACGCCCGCACAGCGTGCCGGTCACGTCGAGGAGTCGATCGGCGAGGGTGCTCTTGCCGTGGTCGATGTGGGCCACGATGCAGAAGTTGCGGATGTGGTCGAGATCGCTCATCGCCGGCTAGGCCTCATGCCCGACCGCGAGGGGTGAGGCATCCGAAGCGAGATAGGCGCGCACGGCGTCCGGCCAGCCGCGCAGGCGAACACCCTGCGCTTTCGCCTTGGAACAATCCAGTACGGACCAGGTCGGGCGCGGAGCATCGACCTTCAGGTCGTCGGTTCCGATGCGATCGATGGTCAGGTCCGAAAAGTCCGCCTCGTCCAAGACCAGACGCGCCAGGTCCCACCAGGTCGCGACGCCTTCATTCGCCAGGTGGAAGAGACCGCGAGCGCCGCCCTCGAACAACTGTCGGATCGCACAGGCCAGGTCGACGGCATAGGTCGGACGGCCGCGTTGGTCGTCCACGACCCGCAACGGCCCCGTCACCCGCCCGTCGCGCCGCTGCCGGGCCTGGTCCAGGATCGCCG
>JACZXC010000189.1:0-1774 GCA_022571825.1 Myxococcales bacterium
GGCGGCCTCCGCGAACTCGCCGCGGGAGTGATGGGCGAAGGCCCGGGAACGAAGCCAGATCTGCGACGTGTAGCCCTGTTCGCGTCCGGCCTCGATGTGGCGAGCGGCAATCTCGCGAATCAGTTCGCGAAACCCCGGAGTCTCCCGAAGCGAGGCGAGCTGCGGATCCGACGGGAGGAAGCGGACTCGGTCGTAGCCCCGATCGACCGCCCGACCCAGCGCCGCCAGGGCAGCCTCGGGATCGCCCCGGTCGATGGCCACGAGCGCCTCGACGTAGGCCGCGTTGCCTCCCGCGGGATAGTTTCTCGCCGCGTCGTCGATCAGGAACCGCTCATCCTGCCAGAGCGTGGCTCGTTGGGCGCTGCGAAGCCCAAAGACCAGCGCCAGGGCCACGGCCGCGAGCCAGACCGCTCCCGCCAGGACCCGCCGGCTGGCGGCGGACCGGCGGCCCCAAGCCGCGCTCCGGCCGATCGCCTGGCCCCAGAGCAGCACCCCACCGAGCAGCCCCGGCAAGATGAAGTAGAGGTAGCGGTCCGCGACCGGGAAGAGGAAGGGAAAGATCTGCGACACCGGGGCGAAGGCGGCCGCCGCTCCGATCCAGTAGGCACACTCGGGGCTCCGTTGCCGCAGGGTGACGACCACGCGCCAGGCCAGCAGCCCACCGACGGGAAGCGCGAATAGAAACCAGGGGTCCGCGGAGGACCCTACCGGCGCGGGCTCGTGAAACGCCGACACGCCGAGGGAGGTCGCCGCCATCACCAGATAGCGCGCACCGATCGCGACCACCGTGCGCGCGTGTACCCAGGGATCCGCATAGGCCGGAACATCGATGGCTGTCGCGTATCGAAACGCGTTCAGCTCGGGAATCGCGAACAGCGCCAGTGCCGCCACCCAGGCGGCGAGCCAGGCCCACTGCCGCCGCCCCGCCCCGGATCGGCCCGGTTGCGTCCGGTCTGGTTGTGTCCAGTCCGTTTGCGTCCAGAGGAAGGCGGCGGCCATGGGAATCGCGAAGACCGCGGTGGCCTTCGTGAGCAGCGCCAAGGCGAAAGCCAAGGTCGCGATGGCCGGGTGCCGGCGCTGTAAGAGAAGCGCCCCCAGAGACAGGGCGAGCGCGACGCTCGTCTTGAGCTGGAAGATCCACGCCACGGCCTCCACGTTGGCCGGATGCAGCGCAAACAGGACTCCTCCCATCAACGCCGCCGGGTTCGGCAAGCCCGAGCGCCTCAGCAGCGCGACGAGCAGGGTGCAGTTCACCGCGTGGACCCAGACGTTCACCACGTGATAGCCAAAGACATCTGTCCCGAAGAACTGATACTCGAGGGCGTGCAGCAGGAGGTGAACCGGCGCGTAGTTCACCGTGTTCATCGTCGCGGGCCCCCACGGATCCAGGATCGCCAGAATGTTCTCCAGGCTGAGACCCCAGACGTAGGGGTTGTAGACGATGTAGATCAGGTCATCGGAAACGGCGGGCCCGCGCAGCGCCCCGCGCAGGACAGCAAAGCCGACCGCGGCGAAGCTCAGCAGGAGCAGCAGAGGCCGGGCCCGCTCCAGCCGCGCCGGGGCTCGGCCTGCCGAACCGACCGTCGCGTCCGCTCCGGACCCGTGTGACATGACGCGGCAATATACCAACCGAGCTAACCCTGATCCGAAATTGGAAAGGGACCTCGGATGCGGCGAGGGGGGCGGAAGCGAAGTAAAGCGCAGCCCCCGTCACTCCTGCCGAGCGGTGCGTTGACGCCACATAAGTGGCGTATGGGCGGGACAATCCAATACC
>JACZXC010000189.1:1784-6226 GCA_022571825.1 Myxococcales bacterium
ACATGACGCGGCAATATACCACCCGAGCTAAGAGGCCGAGACCTTCACCTTCCGCGGCCTTCGGCCTTGGAGGCCTCTGCGCAGCCAGGCGAAGCCGAGCGAAGTGCCGGAGCCCGAGGGCGAGCAGGCAAGGCCGAAGGCCGCGCAGTGAGCCGAAGGCGAACGGAGGCGGGCCCCTGCAAGACGGGCGAGCGCGAGGCCCGGCCGGGCTGGCTTGGCCCTGTCTGGAGTGCCCGAAGCGGCTGAGCTAAATGGTCCGGAAGTTCCATGAAAACCCAGCTCATCCCGGCCTTGGCCGTGGTTCTCATCGTGGCGACGGGCCTCTGGATGCACGGCCTCTGGAATCACGGGGACGCAAAGTCGACGCGGGGATCGCGATCAGAGCTCCGCGATGGACCGGGTCCGTCGCGTCCACCCGGAGCGATCCCGGCCGAGGGCCACACCATCGCGCTGCTCGAGGAGGCGCAGCGGATCGGTTATCAGCTGCCGCCCCGAAGCGTGCCGCTCGCGCTGAGCCGAGAGCTCGCGGGCGGCGCACTTCAAGTGCAGGAGGAGACTCTCGATCCCGAATTCTGCTCCCGTCTGGGCGGCTACCGAGGGGAGCCGATCGTCTCCTGGATGTGCCGCACCCGCTTTCCCCCGGCGGTGAAGGAGGCCCCGTCCGCAGGATCGGAGGCAGGATCGGAGGCCGGATCCGAGACCGGAGCGTCGCGGTCCGCCCGGTACGCCGTCTGGCGCGGCAGCTCGGACCGGCCCCTACGACGGTTCGACCCGAGCCGCAACCACGAGCCCGATGTGTGGAAGCCGAGCCGACACGGCTTCGCGATCCAGCTGGCCCGGCACGACCCGCCTGTACCGCCCTCGGATCGATACCGCGTCCGGTATCCGATCGCCCGGGACTTCCTGTCCCGGCTGAACTGGGCGCACTCCCAGCTTTCCGACGTCGACTTCATCCAGCGCGACGTGGACATCGACGGAGACCTGCGCCCGGCTCTGTTCGCCCCGGCGCCGACGACCTTCGTGTTCCCGCTGCGGGTGCCCCCGGGCGGGCGCCTCCAGATCGCGATCGGCGTGCTCGAGGAGGGGTGGCTCCATTCCACCGGCGTGGACTTCGAGATCGCGGTGCGAAACTCCACGGGGATCACACAGGTTCTGTACTCGAAACGGTTGGACCCTCGGGCTCGGCGGTCGCACCGCCGCTGGCAGGATCTGGACGTCGATCTGAGCGCGTACGCGGGCCAGCGGATCGACCTCATCCTGAGTACCCGGCCCGGCCCCGACGACGACGCGCGCTACGACTTCGCCGCCTTTGCCAGCCCCATCGTCTACCGACCGTCCGACCACCCGACCCCGGTGATCCTGATCGACATCGACACCCTGCGGGCCGACCACCTGGACGTCTACGGCTATTCGCGGGCCACGGCACCGATCCTGCTTGAGTTTGCGCGCTCGGCGGTCGTCTTCGAACAGGCGATCGCCCAGGCTCCATACACCCTGAGCTCGCAGATGTCGATTCTCACGAGCCTTCGGGGGGACCGACACGGCATCGAGGGGTACCGAGATCGACTGGCACCGGAGATCGAAACCCTGGCCAGCTACCTGGCCCGGGCGGGCTATTTCACCAAGGCGATCACCGACGGCGGAGCGGTCTCCTTCGAGTTCGGATTCAACCGCGGCTTCCACAGCTACTCGGAATTTCGCGGCTTTCGCGGCGTCGGAAGCGACTTCGCCACCGACCTGGTGCGAAGATTCCGCGCCTGGATCGATTCCTGGCGCCCGCGCAACGTCTTCCTGTTCCTTCACAGCTACGAAACCCACGTCCCCTATCGACCCCCCCAGCAGTTCGTCTTGCGCTTCGACCCCGACTATCGGGGAAACGTGATGGACGGGTTCGACCAGCGCTTTCAGCGAATGATCGATGTCGGGAAGCACCGCGTGCTGTTCGAATTCTCGCCGCGTGATCTCGAGCATCTCGTCGCGCGGTACGATGCGGAAATCCGCTACACCGACGAGATGCTGGGAACGATCTTCTCGCTGCTGAAAGCGCGGGGATTGTGGGAGGACTCCCTCATCATCGTGCTCAGCGACCACGGCGATGAGTTCTACGAGCACGGCCACTTCAACCACGGGCACTCGCTCTACGACGAGTTGATCCGGGTGCCGCTTCTGATCCGCTTCCCCCACGGCGCCCACGGCGGCCGGCGAATCCGGGCCCAGGTCGAGATGATCGATGTGCTCCCGACCGTCCTCGAGTCCCTCGGACTGCCGGTTCCGGAGGGCCTGGACGGAACCAGCCTGCTGCCCCTGCTGCGCGAGGATCCCGGGTCGATCGACGCCGGCGAGCCGCGCTACGCGATCTCGGGCGCAACGGAGGTGGGGCTCGCGGTCCGGTCTCGCACCCACAAGCTGATCCGGACGCCGAAGGGCGATTCGTTCTTCTCTCTTCTCGACGACCCGGAAGAACAGCGAGACCTCTACGATCCGGCGGATCCGCGGGTACAGGAGTTCGTCCGCATACTCGAGGCCTATCAGAAAGAGCGGCCGACGCGCGCGCCCTCGAAGCCAACCGTCGCCGCGGATCTCGACGAGGCTCTCCAAGACCAACTGCGCGCGCTCGGGTACCTCCCGTGAGTCATCACGCGATCTGGATCTCCACGGCCCTGCTCTGGGTCACGTCGGCATCGGCGACGCCCCCCGAAGCTCCACCGAACCTCCTGCTCATCACCATCGACACGCTCCGCCGCGATCACTGCTCGGTCTACGGATACGTCCACGACACCACGCCCTACCTGCGTGGCATCGCAGAGCAGGGGGCGCGCTTCGACCTCGCCTATGCGCCGGCCCCCTCGACCGCCCCGACCCATGCTTCGATCCTGACCGGCCTGTATCCGCCCACCCACCGGCTGATCCAGAACGGCCTTGACCTGGGCGAGTCGAACCAGACCCTCGCGGAGATCCTCGCGGCCCAGCAGTATCAGACGGCGGCCGTAGTCAGCTCCTTCGTCCTTCACTCGCAGTTCGGCTTCGATCAGGGGTTCGCCCATTACGAAGACGATTTCGAAGCCTCGGAGTCGACCGCGCGGCTCGAAGCCTGGGAAGGCCATGCGGTTGCGGCGGGGTTCGACCGCCCGGCGGACGCCGCCACCCGACGAGCGATTCGCTGGCTCTGGGAAGAGCGCGATCCCAAGCGCCCGTTCTTCCTGTTCGTCCACTACTTCGACCCCCATGCCCCCTATCGGGCGCCCCGTCCCTACGACCGGCGGTTTCCAGCCCCCGGCCCCGACCCGGGCGCAGGCCCGCCGGGCTCCCTCGCTTTCGGCGAGTCGGTGCGCAACTACGACGGAGAGATCGCATTCACGGACCGGGAGATCGGACGACTACTCGAGTCCCTCGAACGCCTGGGTCTGGCGGACCACACCCTGCTCGTCGTCACGGCCGACCACGGCGAGGGGCTGATGGACCACGGTCACATGGGCCACGGCCTGAGCCTCCACGAAGAATTGGTGCGCGTGCCCCTGCTGCTGCGCTGGCCCGGGCAGATCCTGCCGGGCCGACGCTACGCCGAACCCGTGGAGCTGGTGGACATCGTGCCGACGGTCGTCGACTTGATCGGTGCGACCCGGGTCGCGAACCGGTTCCAGGGTCGCAGCCTCGCGGCGTTGCTCCGTGGCCAGCGCTCCCCGGAGCCGAATCGACCCGTTTATTGGGTTCGACGCCCCTTCACGAAGGATTTCGTGGAGGGGATCCGTGTCAAGGGGAGCCTGTCCGGCGTCCGCCAGGGGAAATGGAAGCTCGTCGAGGCCACCGAGCCCCCGCGACGCGAGCTCTACGATCTCGAGACCGACCCGCGCGAACGCGTGAATCGGCTGCACGACCGACCGGACGTGGCGGCGCGCCTGGGAGACGTCCTCGCCGAGTGGAGGCGCGGACAGCCGGCCGCCGGCCCCACTTCCGGCCTTTCCGACCCCGTGCGCCGCGCTCTCCAGGCCCTCGGCTACGTCGAATCCGCTTCGAAGAGTTTCGAATCGGGCCCAAGGCGTTCCGCTCCCGGGCTGGATCGCGGTAGACTCCGGGGCCCCGGTCGGCGGTGGAGAGGCGGCGAGACGCCGCGAGAAGCACGCGCCGAGCGGGCGTCACGCGAGGAGGACAGCCGCGATGTTTGCTTCCGTTCGAGGGATCCGAGTCGGAGTTCTATTCTGCCTCGCGGCGATCTCGGTCCTGGCCTGTGGCCCGGACTCGGAGACGGCCTCGCCGACCGCCGCGAACGCGCCGGAGGTCGGAGGCATCGCGCCGGATTCGCTCGGGGACGCTCCCACGCTGCCCCCGGAGTTTCCCAGCGACGTACCCCGCTATCCCGGCGCGGTCCTGACCGGGATCAACTCCAACGGCTCGCAGATCGTCGCCTCCTTCGAGACTCCCGACGATCCCGAGCCTGTTGCCGA
>JACZXC010000190.1 GCA_022571825.1 Myxococcales bacterium
GGTGGGCGCCGTGGGGGCGCTGGGGGTGGGCGCCGTTAGCGCGGGGGACTTCTTTGGCTGGAACTTCGGATTGGCGGCCGGCGGCTTCGGGGGCTTGCTGGTCGCGACCCTCGTCATCACCGTCATGTACGTCGGGCTCTGCTTCAGCATCGCCGAAATGGCGGCGGCGATGCCCCACACCGGTGGCGCCTATTCCTTCGCGCGCTCGGCCATGGGCCCCTGGGGCGCTTACGTGACGGGGCTGGCGGAGAATATGGAGTACATCCTGACGCCGGCGGTGATCGTCGTCGGGATCGGCGGGTACCTGGGAGCGGTCTTCGAAACCCCCGAGGCCGCGGCTCCGCTCTGGTGGCTGGCGGCGTACGCGATGTTCGTGGGTCTCAACGTATCGGGGGTCGAGCTGTCGTTTCGCTTCACCGTCGCGATCACCGCCGTGGCCCTCACCATCCTGGCGATCTTCTACGTCGGTGCCGCGCCCCATTTCGAGCTGGCCTGGGCCCTCGACATCGCCCCGGAACCGGGCGGGTCGCGCTGGCTGCCGAGGGGGGGCATGGGCATCGCGGCCGCACTCCCATTCGCGATCTGGTTCTATTTGGCGATCGAGGAACTTCCCCTCGCCGCTGAGGAGTCCCAGGCGCCCCAACGCGATCTGCCCAGGGGAATCCTGCTCGGGCTGGCGACCCTCGTCGTGTGCGCGTTTCTCACCCTGTTTCTCAACGCGGGAATCCCTCCCGGCGCCGCGGCGATCGGCGCCTCGGAGGAGCCCCTCTTCGAGGGCTTTCAGACCCTCTTCGGCGTGGGTATGGGCGCGAAGGTCTTCGCGCTTCTCGCCGTCGCGGGACTCGTGGCGAGCTTTCACACGATCATCTTCGCCTACGGCCGTCAGATCTTCTCGCTCTCTCGGGCGGGCTACTTCCCCCATTGGCTGTCACTCACCCACCCGAAGCGGCGCACGCCCCACGTCGCACTGATCGCCGGCGCGGTGCTCGGTTATGGAGCGGCGTTCACGATCCACCGCCTGGGTTCCGAGCACCCGGTGGGTGCCGTGCTCCTCAACATGGCGGTCTTCGGAGCCGTCATCTCCTACGGCCTCCAGATGAGCTCCTTCCTCCTGCTCCGACGTCGCCGGCCCGGAATGGACCGTCCCTACCGCAGCCCCCTGGGCGTCTTCGGCGCTTGGGTGGCCCTGGCGATCGCCACCGCGACGCTGGTGGCGCTCTTCGTCACGGATCCCATCTACCAGCGGGTGGTGATCGGAGCGGCGATCTGGTTCGCTCTCGGCCTGCTCTACTTTGGATTTTTCGGTCGCCATCACCTGGTCCATTCTCCGGAGGAACGGTTCGCGATCGACCACGAGCCGCGTTGACCCCGCTGCTATCCTGCCCCGCGTGATCGACGCGGTGGCGGATCTGCTGGCCTTCATCGATCGATCGCCGACGCCGTACCACGCCGTGGCCGAATCCGTGGCCCGACTCTCCGCCGCGGGCTTCCGCGAGGCATCGGAGTCCGAGCCGTGGGATCTGGCGCCCGGGGACCGGCGAACCGTGGTGCGGGGCGAGGGAAGTCTATTCGCGTTCCAGGTGGGCTCGGTCTCGCCCGCCGAGGGCGGCTTTCGAATCGTGGGCGCCCACACGGACTCGCCCAACCTGCGGCTCAAGCCCCGGGCCGACCTCACGGCCCACGGCTATCGCCAGTTCGCGGTGGAGCCCTACGGTGCCGCGCTGCTCCACACCTGGATGGATCGCGATCTCTCCCTGGCGGGCCGGGTGACACTCCGCGATGCGGGAGCCCTGCGCACCCTCCTCGTTGACTTTGCGCGGCCTCTGCTGCGGATTCCCAATCTGGCCATCCATCTGCAGCGAGAGCTTCGCACCGAGGGACTCAAGCTCAACGCCCAGACCCACCTGGCGCCGATCACCGGACTCGAGGAGTCGCCGGAGCTCTCCGAACTCTTGGCGACAGAGCTGCGAGCCCAGGGTCTGGCGGAAGTTGCCAAGGACGACCTGATGGCTTTCGATCTGATGGCGTACGACTTGCAGCCCGCAGCGGTCTCGGGAGCCCGCGGTGAGTTCGTTCACGCCGCGCGCATCGACAATCTGGCCTCCTGTCACGCGGCGGTCACCGCGGTGTGTGTCTCGGGGCCCTCGCCCCTTCCCCCGTTCACCCGGGCGATCGTGCTCACCGACCACGAGGAGGTCGGAAGTCGCAGCGCGCAAGGGGCCGCTGGCACCCTGCTCGCCGAGGGACTGGAACGCGTCGTTGCGGGCTTCAAGGGGGGTGAACCCCAGGGGCTGGCTCGGGCTCTGGCCCGCTCCTGGCTCATCTCCGTCGACATGGCCCACGCGGTGCATCCCAACTATTCGGACAAGCACGAGCCCGGCCATCGGCCGGTGATCGGCCGGGGACCCGTGATCAAGCGCAACGCGAACCAATCCTATGCGACCGACGCCCACACCGCGGGGTTCTTCACCGGGTTGTGCCGGAATCTCGGGATCGAGCCCCAGCACTTCGTCTCCCGATCCGACCTCGCCTGTGGCTCGACGATCGGGCCGATCACCGCCGCCCGCGTGGGCATTCGCACGGTCGACGTCGGCAACCCCATGCTCTCGATGCACTCGTGCCGCGAGATGGCGGGTGCCGCCGACGTGCAGCCGATGATCGACGTGTTGCGCCTCTACTTCGAGGGTGACTGAGGGTCGAGCCGACCGGTCCGGCCGGTGGCCCCGGCAACGGCCCGCGGCTATGGTCGCCGCGTGGCCGAGGACGAGCATCCGAGATCGGACGTCCCGGAGCCGGCATCCGAGGACGAGGACGTCCCGTCGACGCCCTTCGATCACCCCTTCTTTCTTCCGGTCCTGTTGATCGGCTTCTCTCTGTGGTTCTTCTACGACGGCTGGTTCAATCCGGATATGGAGTGGCTCAAGTTCAACCGCTATGGCTTCGCGATTCTCGCTGTGGCCGCGACCTATTACACGGTCCGAGCGGTGCGCGAGGTTCGCGGCTGGGAGTGTTCCCAGTGCGGTTCCCGGAACAAGAGCGAACTCACCCGGTGCGCAGAGTGCGGCGGTGAGACTCGACCCGCCTGATCAGCCCGCGAGCAGGCTTCTCCCGATCACTTTCAACTCGAGGATTGGCTTCACGCCCTCGAAGATCGGCAGCACCTGGGCGTCGACCACATAGCGGCTGATCGGGTACTCCTCGGCGTAGCCCCAGCCCCCGTGCATCAGCTGTCCCATCTGGGTCAGCTCGACCGCCATGTCGCAGGCTAGCAGCTTGGCCTGGGCCGCTAACGGGGCTGCCATGCGCTCGTCCTCGTCGAAGGCATTGGCGGCGGCGTAGGTGATCGCGCGTGAGGCGGCGAGCATCACCGTCATGCGACCCAGCGTGTATTGGGTGAGCTGGAACTTCGAGATCGGATGACCGAACTGGTTGCGGTCGACCACGTACTCGGCCGTCTTCTCGAGCGCCGCCTGAGCGAGGCCGCAGGCGCGTCCGCCGGTCTGTAGCCGGCCGGCAGCGAATCCAGCCATCTGGAGATAGAAGCCGCGGCCGACGCCGGCCTCGCCGCCGACCAGGTTCTCGACCGGGACTTCGTAGTTCTCGAAGTTGAGCGTGTAGGAGTGCATCCCGCGGTAGCCCGGCGTCGCATCGGCCTTGCCGACCAGGCGTCCGCCGCCCGGCTGCTTCATCTCGAAGCTGTGCCCATCGAAGCTGTCCTTCGGAACGATGAACAGCGACAGACCCTTTGCTCCCTTGGACAGGTCCGGGTCCGTCCGGCACAGGACCGCCAGCGCGGTGGCGCGCCCGGCGAAGGTGCACCACGCCTTCGGACCGTTGATCACCCAGACGTCGCGCCCGTCGATCTTGCGCTTCTCGGCCGGGCATTTGACGCTGGCCACGTCGCTGCCGATGTCAGGCTCGGTGACCGCGATGCCCACCATGATCTCGCCGCTCGCGATCTTCGGCAGCCATTTCTTCTTCTGCTGTTCGGTGCCGCCCTGGATCAGGGCCTTGGCCAGGATCTCGGGGCGCGTGATCAGCGAACCGGCACTGGCCAGCGACGCGCGCGAGAGCTCCTCGGTGGTGAGGATCATTGCCAGGTTGCCCAACTCTGAGCCGCCGTACTGCTCCGGGATTGCAAGGCCGAAATAGCCGAGATCGGCCATCTTCGTGATGAACTCCTCGGGCACCAGGTCGTCGTTTCGGTGGATGCGTTCGGCCTCGGGCGCCACCTCCTTCTCGGCGAAGTCGCGCACTGCGTCCCGGATCTGCTCGAAGATGTCCTCGAGCGGCAGTCGGTCGCGGCCGCGGGTCTCGCAGGTGTGGGCGCCAATGCGGCGGAAGACGGCTTCGTTGCCGACCCGTCGCAGCAGCGATCGGGTGTCGGCGTCGAAGACCGCATCCAAGTCCGATTCGGAGAGACCCAGATCCTCGAGGGCCGGGTCGAGCCGATCTTTCAGGTTGCGGACCAGATCGGCAACGCCGGCGGCCGCGATCGTCTCCAGCATGGGCGGGTTGCGCTCGTCGTCCTGGGCCGCGGCCACGAACTCGATCAGTTCCCGTGCGGCGTTGCGTTCGGTGGCCGCATAGGCGACGCGCTCAGTCAGCAGCTGGTGGTCGTCGATGCTCTTGCCGCCGTCGGTGATCTCGCGGGCGCGGTCGAGCGCCCGTTCCAACAGGGCGTCTGCCGCATCAAGCAGCTTGCGGGCGTCGTTCAGGGTCGGATTGGTCGGCATGGGGGATCCTTCGCCTGGAATCCCGGGCCGTCGCGGGCCTTGGGACTGCGGGGCGCGTAGGATAGCGTGACCCCGTCGACACGCAGAGGGGAGACGCAGACCTCTCGCCACGGAGGGAAGGAGAACCCATGACCAGGAGCCAAATCGAATTTCGATGTGCCACAGGCCGTCTGCTCGGAGGTCTGGCGCGCGCCATCACGGGTCTGCTGGGCGTGTTCGTGTTGCTGCTGCTGGGTTGTGACTACCACGGGGGTCATGGCAACGCCATGGGCTTCGCCAGCGCCGGCTGGGACGTCGAGATCATCAGCGCGAAGATCGGCGGCAAGAACGTCTTCATTCCGTCCACGATTGCCGTGGCGGACCACAACCCGGTGACACTGACGATCTTCAACACGACGGACACGCCGCACGGCTTCGCCATCGACGAGCTGGGCATTCGCGAGGTCATCCCGTCGGGCGAGGAGACCCGCATCGAGCTGCCGAAGCTCGAAGGCCACAAGATCCTCAAGATCTACTGCCAGCTGCACCCGCCCCATCGGAGCGCGACGCTGGTGGTGTTTCGCGGTCCCCGCTGAGGGGAGAACGGGTCAGCGCGCGAAGAACCGCTCGAGCTGCTCGACCAGGGCCGGACTGCCGAAGATGACGCCGGTCTTGCCGCCATGTTCGGGCAGCGTGATGCAGCGGCCACCCGCTTCCGGGACCAGTACCTGGGTGGGTGCCAGGTCCCAGGCGTTGCACGCCAGGTCCACCATGGCGCCAACGCCGCCCGAGAGCACCATGGCATGGCCGAAGGCGTCGGTGTAGCCGCGCAGCAGACCGCACTCCTGAGCCATGCGTTGGAAGACCCCTGAGCAGCCGAAGAGCTCGAAACAGTAGGGGTCGCCATGGGAGATGATGGCCCGGGAGAGATCGGATTCCTCGGAGACCCGGGTGGGCACGCCGTTGCGTCGGCAGCCGCCGCCCTTCCAGCCCACGTAGCGCTCGTCCACCGCCGGCACGTCGATCAGGCCGAAGACGGGCACACCGTCTTCGAGCAGGGCGATCAGGGTGGTGAAGAGCGGGATGCCGCGGGAGAAGCCGAGGGTTCCGTCGATCGGGTCGACCAGCCAGCAGGGTCCGTCGGGCGCGCCCTCGCGCCCGAACTCCTCCCCGAGAATCGCGAAGTCCGGGAAAGCCTTCCGCAGGACCTCGCGGATGGCCTGCTCTGCAGCCCGGTCGGCCTCCGTGACCGGCGAGCCGTCCGCCTTGCTCTCGACGGCGACGGACCGGAAGCGCGGCACGATCTCCTGGCGGGCGCGGTCGCAGGCCGCGCCGGCGGCCCTGGCGATGGCTTCGAAGTCGAGAGGGGGCATGGCGGGTCAGGGTAGAAGCGTGACGGGTTCTGGCAAGGCGGGTCCGTGTGCAGTCGGGTCGAGTGTCTTCAGGTTTTTTTTCTGGGCCCGGTCTTGAAAAACTCTTCGAGTGGAGCCTCG
>JACZXC010000191.1 GCA_022571825.1 Myxococcales bacterium
TCGGGAGTCGCAACGCCCGACGCGTCGTGTCGCGTCCGAGGTCCCGATTGTGATCGCGTGGCTGGAAGGTGTGCTGCGCCAGCTCAGCCCCACCCGGATCGTGGTCGACGTGGCGGGTGTCGGCTATGAGCTGCACGTGCCGCTCTCCACGTTCACCGAGCTTCCCGATGAGGGGAAGTCCGTCGCATTGTACGTTCACACCCACGCCCGCGACGGGGCGATCCAGCTGTTCGGATTTCATACAACCGCCGAGCGGGAGGCCTTCCAGCTACTCCTGCGAGCCAGCCGGGTAGGACCCAAGCTGGCCCAGACCATCCTCTCCGGGATTTCGCCCGCCGAGCTGCTCGACGCGATTCGCAGCGGAAATCTGAACGTACTCCGCGCAGCCCCTGGGATCGGGTCCAAGACGGCGGAACGGATTCTGGTCGAGCTCCGCGACCGGATTCACGATCTGGCGGCGGCGATTTCTCCGGAGGCACGAGGACGGACCTCCGACGAACCGGACAGGACGGTGCGGATTCGAGACCAGACGCTGTCGGCTCTCATCAACCTCGGCTACCCGAAGAGTCTTGCGCAGCGGGCGCTTGCCGGCGCCGAGGAAGAAATCGGGCTCCAGGCGGACCTCGAGGCGCTCGTCCGCGTCTCCCTGCGTAGACTGGTCCGATGAGGGAAGCGGGGGACCGGCGCGACGCGATCGGGGCCGAGGCGGATACCGGTGAGGAGCGGTTCGAGGAGCCGCTGCGACCGCGAAACCTGCGCGAGATGGTCGGACAAGATCGTCTGCGCGAGAACCTGGGCGTGTTTATCCGCGCGGCGTGCGAGCGTCGGGAGCCGATCGATCACTTGCTCTTCCACGGGCCGCCGGGGCTCGGCAAGACCTCGTTGGCCCACATCGTCGCCCACGAAATGTCGGCACCACTCCGGATCACGAGCGGTCCCGCCATCGAGAAACCCGGAGATCTGGCCGCCCTGCTCGCGAATCTGGAGGCCGGCGACGTGCTCTTCATCGATGAGATTCACCGGCTGGCTCCCACCGTCGAGGAGATTCTGTATCCCGCGATGGAAGACTTTCACATCGACCTCATGATCGGGCAGGGACCCGGGGCGCAGTCGATCCGGCTCGACATACCGCGATTCACCCTGATCGGCGCGACGACCCGAGCAGGTTTGCTGACCTCGCCGCTTCGGGACCGCTTTGGATGGACGGCTCGGCTGGAGTACTACCCACCGGAGGACCTGGAGCGGATTCTCGAGCGCTCGGCCCGTGTCTTGGGGATCAAGATCGAACCCGAGGCTCGCCAGGAAATCTCGACCCGGTCCCGAGGTACGCCGCGCATTGCCAACCGCCTGCTGCGCCGGGTTCGCGACTTCGCCGAGGTCGGTGCCGAATCCGGCCAGTCGATTGGCCACACCGGCGCCCGTTTCGCCCTGGGACGGCTCGACATCGATGAGGCCGGCTTCGACCGATTGGACCGAGCGCTGTTGGAGACCCTGATCGAGAAGTTCGACGGCGGACCGGTCGGGCTCGAGACGTTGGCCGCCGCCGTGGGTGAGGACAAGGGGACCCTCGAGGACCTGGTCGAGCCCTTTCTCATCCATGAGGGCTTCCTCGACCGCACGCCTCGAGGCCGGGTTGCGACGGAGCGGGCTCGGAGTCACTTGGGGCTCTTGCCTCCCGATTTCCAGACCAAGCTCTTCTAGCCCAACCGGGCCTCGCGCTCGCTGATCGCTCGTGCTCGGGCTCCGGCACTTCGCTCGCCTTCGGCTCGCTGCGCTAGGAGTCTGCGCGGCAGAAGCAAGATCGGGCCGCATTCGCTGGATTGAAGGCCGGATCCGGGTTCTCGACTGGATTTAGATCCAGTACCCGAGGGAACCCGTCGCGGGTCGCGGTCGGAGGGCGGGATTCAGGCTGCGCGCGCCGGTAAGCCCGCCGGGCTTCGGTGCTGCCTGCGACCTCACGTCCACTCCATGAGATGGTTCATGCGGCGTAGATTCGCGGCTAGGCAGGCCAGGCTCCATTCCGCGGTCACCTTCTCCACGCCTCGGACGCTGAAGCGGCGAAATCCCATCACCGACTTGATCCAGGCGAAGGGAGGCTCACCCAGGTACTTGCGCTTGCGGTAGTGATTCTGTGCGCTGGGCGTCTTCATCTTCTTGGCCATCCGGCAGGTCGCTTCGTTCTCGGGATCCGGTGGCTTCGACTCTCCGTTGGGCTTGCGACCCATCGCGACAAATCCTTCGATCCCCTTCTCTTCCAACATCTGCAGGTTGGATTCGGAGCGGTAGCCCGCGTCGGCGAGCGTCTTGTCGGGATACTGGCCTGTCGTTTCTTGGATCTGTTCCAGCAGCGGTTCGAGTTGATGAACGTCCGAGGCGCTCTGCGTCACCCCGGCCGCCACGATGATCTGCGCGGCCTCGTCCACCGCGATCTGGACGTTGTAACACTGCGCGTAGCCCGACGCGCCGCGTTTCATGATCCGGCTGTCCGGATCCGTGAAGTTCTCCTGCGCCTTCTCCTCCGGCTCGCCAAAGCGGCGCTTGAAGGACTTCCCGGGCTTCCCGGTCCGGTCCTGATCCCCCGGCTCCCGTCCCTGACACCGGTCCGCTTCCCGCTGCCGGGCTTTCAGTCGCTGGCGCGCCGCCCGGATCGTCTCCAGCCGATCCTCCCGACGCACCCGCTCCGCGGGCAACTCGTCCCCGCGCCGGTCCTTCCCGTACCGCTTGTCCTCCTGCGCGTCCGTCTTCCGCGCCCGGGCCGTCAAATCCCGAATCTCCTGGCGAAGCCGCTTCTCCTCCTGCTGCATCCGTCCGTAGCTCATCGCCTTGTGCTTGCTGGCGTTCGCCGTCAGCTTCGACCCGTCCACCGCCACCGTGCCCAGCTTCACCAGCCCCACCTCACGCGCTATCTGCACCAGCTGCACAAACAGCTGCTGGAACTCCGGCAGGTGGCGCTGGCGGAAATCGGAAATCGTCCGGTGCGCCGGAAAGTTGTCCGCTGCGAGTACCCGAAACGCCACGTCCTCGTCCAGCTTCGCCGCGACCTTCCGAGACGAGAACGTGCCAGTCGCGTAGGCATAGACCAGAACCTTGACCATCATGCGCGGATCGAAGGCCTGGTTGCCCGGACCCTCGTCCCGGTAGCGCGCCTCGAAGGCGCTCAGGTCCATCGCGTCGATGGCATCGGAAATGAAGAACGCCAGGTGGCCTTCCGGCAGCCAGTCGCGCAGCGACGGAGGCAGCAGGAGCCCCTGATCCGGCTCATACGGGCGAAATTCACGCGGCATGCCGCAATGTAGCGCGATGGCCTTCTGCCGCGCAGACTCCTAGTGTCCTGAGTCCGAAGTTCGCCAGTCTTTCCCCTGGGTCTCGAGGGTGTACTGACAGAAGCGGCGGATGCTGGCCAGGATCTGGTCGGCGCTCTTGGTCCAGATGAACGGCTTCGGGTGTTGGTTGGTGTGTTGCAGGAAGGCGCGGATGTCGTGCTCGAGCTCGCGCGTGCTGCGATGCGAGGCGCGCTTGAGCTTGCGCTCGGACAGCCAGGCGAACCACCGCTCGACGAGATTGAGCCAGGAGCTGTAGGTCGGCGTGTAGTGGACGTGGAAGCGCGGGCGCTTCGCGAGCCATCGCTGGACGGCGGGTGTCTTGTGGGTTGCGTAGTTGTCGAGGATGAGGTGCACGTCGAGGTCGGCTGGCACAGCCTTGTCGATCTGTCTGAGGAAGCGCCGGAACTCGAGGCTTCGGTGGCGCCGGTAGCACTCGCCCATCACCTCACCGGTGGCCACGTCGAGCGCCGCAAAGAGCGTGGTGGTCCCATGTCGCAGGTAGTCGTGCGTGCGGCGCTCCGGCTGACCCGGCCGCATCGGAAGCAGCGGCTGAGCTCGCTCCAGCGCCTGAATCTGGGATTTCTCGTCGACGCAGAGTACCACGGCGTGATTCGGCGGGTTCATGTAGAGCCCCACGATGTCGCGCACCTTCTCCACGAACAGCGGATCGTTGGAGAGTCGGAAGGTCTCGACCCGATGCGGCTGCAAATTGAACGCACGCCAGACGCGGCAGACGGTGGACTGAGAGACACCGATCCGCTTGGCAAGATCACGCGTGCTCCAGTGGGTCGCATCCGACGGCGTGCTCTCCAGCGTCATCGTCACCATGCGTTCGACGGTCTCGTCACTGATCTTGCGAGGCGCTCCCGGACGGGGATGGTCCAGCAGCCCGTCGAGACGCTTCCGGACGAATCGCCCGCGCCACTTGCAGACCGTGGCCTCGTGAACCCGCAGCTGCTTCGCGACCTCTCGATTCGAAAGACCGTCCGCAGATCGCAACACGATGCGGGATCGAAGTGCCAGCTGCTGCGCCGTCTTCCGGCGCCGCACGAACCGCCCCAAGGCCTCCCGCTCGGCCCCCGTGAGCTGGACCGGAACCAGTCGTCGCCCCTGTCGCCCCATCTCTCCCCCCCATGATGACTCGGAGAGTGAGAGGCCGTGGAGCTCAATAAAGTTTCAACGAATTTCTGACTCGGGACACTAGTTACGCGGTGCGAAACACCCCAGACACAGTTATGGATCGACACTTTCGCCTTGTGCTGAGCCTGTCGCTGGGGAGCTTGGCCCACGGTGCCGGCCCTGGAAAGGGCATGTGTATGCGTGGGAAAGGCGAAGCCGGGAAGCCAGCGGGGCAGTTGCACCCGAGTGTGCCCTAAAGGCGAGTTTCTCGAGGCCAGTCTCGCGAAGTTCGTCGAATACGATCGGGAGAAGTGACCGGAGATGGTGCAGGCGGCTGAAATTCCGGTCGAGCTCGAAGCCGACCTCGACGACGATCAGCGGCGGATCGTTCGGCGCTGTCTGCTCGCGTTGGCCGTGATGGGCACGGGGTCGATGATCGGCGCGACCTCGGTGCTGTACCTCGCCAACCACTCTCCGCTGTTGTTGATCGCGCTCAGCCCGATCGGTCGTCATCTGATCCTGGTCGCCCCGACGGTTCCCTCCGTGCCGTTCGTGGCGGTCGGGACGCTCCGGCGCCTGGCGTTCTATCTTCCGTGCTTCTTTCTGGGGCGGACTCTCGGTTTCAAGGCGCTGGCCTGGTTGGAGACCCGGTTTCGCGGAGCGGTCCGCTTCGTCCGATGGCTCGATCGAATCTTCCAACGCGCGAGGTACCCGGCGGTCTTCTTGCTGCTGGGGCCGATCATGAGCACGATCGCCGGGAACGCGCGGATGCCGCTCGCGACGTGGATCCCGCTGGTCGCCGCCGGCCTCGCGCTGCGAATGATCGTGATCTTCTGGTTCGGGGACTGGATGCGAGAGCCGATCGAGTACCTGTTGGCCCTGTTCGACGAGGTCTGGATTCCGGGTACGATCCTGCTGGTCACCGGCACCGGTCTCTACCAGTGGCGCAAGCGCCAGCTGGCTCGTTGACCGGGCTGGGTCGAGGAGGAATCGACATGAGCCTGGATTTCTCACCGGGTTGCCGTAGTGTGGCCTCTGTGTGGGCCGCATCGAGCGCAAGCCGCCACTCCGCAATGGGCGTCTGGAGGTAAGCCCGAGTAGCACGCCGTTCATGGTCTACACCGGGCGTTCACGCGGGCCCTTTCTAGCCCTTCCGTCGTTCTTCCCACCGGTCCAGGCGGGATAGCCTGCTGCGCATTGGCACCGGGCCTCCACCGCCGCTCGCGCGGCCATGACTTCTGCAGCGTCGCCGATACCGGTTGCCCCGAGAGGTGCAGAAGGGCCAACGAGGCACGCATCCCCACGGGCGTATGCCACCGCGGCGGGCAATAGCAACCCGGCGGTCAGCGCACAGATGAACAAGAGTATGGGGCGCTGCGCGCCGCAACAGCGTGGCGGCCCGCGCAGCGCGCTCGCTCGCGGGATCTCGGATCGGTGGATGGCCACAGCTGCCCGGCCAAAACCCGGTACATCTCGCCGGTTCGCTTCCGCATTGAACCGCTCAGAACCGCTCACGGATCCTGCGATAACAGCTACGCGGAGCGTTTGGCCGAGTCAAGAAGAATTTGAGCGACTCGCCGAGTTGCCGACCAGCACCCATTATCGGACGTAGTCTGGACTACACTAATGATTACAGGTACTTGACTGTGTCCCAGATGCCCAGACACAGTTATGGATCGACACTTTCGCCTTGTGCTGAGCCTGTCGCTGGGGAGCTTGGCCCACGGTGCCGGCCCTGGAAAGGACATGTGTATGCG
>JACZXC010000192.1 GCA_022571825.1 Myxococcales bacterium
CGCTCGACGAGCCGCGCGTGGAACCGCTTGAGGTCGTCGAGGCCGCCGTCGAGCTCGAAGGCGACGTGCTGCAGCTCGGTGTTGCGAGACGCGCCGTCACCCGGCGCCTTGAACAACGCGATGTCGTGATCGCGTGTGCCGAACGACAGGAAGACGCCGGCAAAGCCCTCGGAGCGTGTCACGATCTCCATGCCGAGTAGATCGCAATACCACGTAGCCGAGGCATCGGGATCGCTGGCGTAGAGGACGACGTGGCCGACGTGTCTGATGCGCGTCATGGTGACTTCCTTTCGATGTTCACGGCGCCGCCGAGTATAGCACGGCCGCGCGACATTGTTGTAAGCTGGCATCAAGGAGGACAGCCGATGACCGACGTCGTCAACCGCCAGATCTTGCTCGCTTCGCGCCCCGATGGCGCGCCGACGCCCGACAACTTCAGCCTCGTCGAAAGACCGGTGCCCGAGCCCGGCGACGGCGAGTTCCTGTGCCGCATCGTCTATACCTCGATCGACCCCTACATGCGCGGCCGCATGAGCGACGCCAAGTCCTACACCGCGCCGACCGCGATCGGCGCGGTGATGGGCGGCGGCTCGGTCGGCCAGGTGGTCGCCTCGCGGGTCGACGGCTTCGCGGCGGGCGATTTCGTGCTGACGTACAACGGCTGGCAGGAATACGCGGTCAACCGGCCGAAGGGCGTGCGCAAGCTCGATCCGGCCGCCGCGCCGATCTCGACCGCGCTCGGCGTGCTCGGCATGCCGGGCATGACCGCCTATGCCGGGCTGCTCGAAATCGGCAAGCCGGCGGACGGCGAGACGCTGGTCGTCGCCGCCGCCTCGGGCCCGGTCGGCGGCACCGTCGGCCAGATCGCCAAGATCAAGGGCTGCCGCGCGGTCGGCGTCGCGGGCGGGGCCGAGAAATGCGCCTTCGTCACCGGCGAGCTCGGCTTCGACGCCTGCGTCGATCATCGGTCCGCGGACTTCGCCGAGCGGCTCGCCGCCGCCTGTCCCGACGGCATCGACATCTATTTCGAGAACGTTTCCGGCCACGTCTTCGACGCCGTGTTTCCGCTGCTCAACCCGTTCGCGCGCATCCCCGTGTGCGGCCTGATCGCGCGCTACAACGCGACCGAGCCGCCGCCCGGGCCCGACCGACTGCCGATGCTGTTCCGCGACGTGCTGACCAAGAAGCTGACCATCCGCGGCTTCATCGTCACCGACTTCCACGCCCGCCAAGCCGACTTCCTGCGCGACGTCGGCCGATGGATCGGCGAGGGCCGCATCCGCTATCGCGAGGACATCGTCGAGGGCCTCGAGAACACACCCGACGCCTTCATCGGCCTGCTCGGCGGCGGCAACTTCGGCCAGCTTCTGGCTCGTCGAGACCCGTGGCCTACAGAACCCGCGGTACGTCGCCAGCGTGATGGGTCATTTCCACGCGTTCCTGTCCTGGCTCCGGGATTGCGGGGAAATTGAGACCATCCCGCGGTTCGATTACCCGAAGGTCCCGACCTACAAGCCGCGAATCCTCACGATGAGTGCCCAAGCAACCATTCTCGAGGCCCTCCCTGAGGAGGCGCGAGGCATCTTCTTGGTGTGTTCGCTGGGGATCCGTCCCGCCGAGGCCCGCGCCCTGGACGTAGCGGACTACTCAGCGGGGTGGCTGACCGTCGACAAGAGCGTCGCCGGCCCCTCGCTTAGTGCCCCGATTCGCAAGGGCGATAAACGTAACGACTTCAAGCGGCTCCCACTTTTTGGGGGCTCTGGTCCCAGTGAGGCCATGAGCTGGATCGAAAGGTGGGCCATCCCCGAACGGATTGGGAAAGCTCCCCTGTTTGTGCATCCCCGGACGGGAAATCGGTGGACGGCTGCCACACTTCGCCGCTGGTGGCGTACAGCGTCCCAGAAAGCGGGAGTGGCTCCCGGCCGGATGTACGAGGACACGAAACATTCTTTCGCGACCGATGCCGTCCGTAGGCAGGTTCCCGAGCGGCTCCTCCAGCGCTTCCTCGGCCACTCCTCCGTAGCCTCGACACGCAGGTACGCCCAGCTCGCCGACGATGCCCTGGTGGACGTTCTCGGCCCGAAGCCGGGTGAGATTCACGAGCTTCCCGTCGCCAAGGGCACCAAGCGCTGACCCCACGAATTGTCCCCAGCTTGTCCCCAGGAGAAGCGACCCCGGGAGAAGCCGCGTAGAGGCTGAATTCGAGGGTCTGACGGGACCCCCTAGATGAAGTACATGGGACCCTCGAGATCGGCACGCGCGACTTGGGCCTGAGCTGCGTCGCGGCACAGCCCGGCCAGACTGGTCTCTTCGAGGGTCTGGGCCAAGCGGTCCGCGAGGTGCCTCCACAGAAAATCGGGCCGGTAGGCGGCACCCGCGGAGTCCGTTGGAATCGCGTCGAGCCCCTCGACGAGGGGGCCCCCGATCGCCTCTACGATCTCGCGAAGGCTGATCTCCGCGGGGGGCCGGGCCAGGGAGTACCCGCCGCCGGGTCCGCGCTTGCTGACGACGAGCTGTGCGCGGCGCAGGCGCTGAAAGATCTGCTCCAGGTAGCGAGGGGGAATCGTCTGTCGAGCGCTGATCACCCCAACCTGAATCGGCTGTCCCCGACCGTTGTACGCCAGATCGAAGGCTCCGCAGATCGCGTATTGGACTTGGAGCGAGAGGCGCATCCCGACCGGGAGCATGCAAGACGCGGTCGAGCGCTGCCAGGCACAGGCCCGGCTGGGCTAGGCTCGCCTCCTTGAGCGCAGACCCCGAGGACGTGGCCGCACAGAACTCCGCACTCCGGCGAGTCCACCGGAGCGTGCTGGCCACCCTGGTCCTCTGCGCAATCGTGGTCTGGACGGCGGGCGACCCCGACGCTTCGGGAGAGGCCGACCGGCGCTTCACCTGGGTCGCCTTCGGACTCGCCGCGGCATCGATTCTGGTGCGTCGCGCCGTGGCCCCGGGACTGCTGGGTCCACGGCCTCGCAAGCTGCTGCTGGCCAGCCTGTTGCTCGCGGGCAGCATCGGAGGAGTCGGTGTGGTCCTGGCAGCGGGTGGGGGGCCGCGGAGTATCGGCCTTCTCTACGTCCTCGGCGCCGCCATCCTCGCGTTGCGCCCGCCGCCGCCCATCGGGGTCGGCGCCTAAAGGCGTGCACCGTGGACCGCTGGACCCGCGTCCGAAGCTTCTTTCCGGTGACCCAGCAGATGGCGTATCTGAACCACGCAGGTGTCGCGCCGATCTCGACCCGGGTCGAGGAGGCGTTGACGCGATACCTGAGAGAAGCCACTCGATCGGGCGCACGGCACTACACGCGGGTCTACGACGCCGAGATCGAGCGCGTGCGCCAACGGGCCGCGCTCTTGCTGGGCGCCCGGGTCGAAGAAATTGCGTTCGTCAAGAACACCACCGAGGGTCTCGGACTGGTCGCCTCCGGCCTCGACTGGCAACCCGGCGATCAGGTCGTCGTATGTGACCTCGAATATCCGTCGAACGTCTACCCCTGGTGGAACCTTCGGAACCGGGGCATCGAGACGATCATGCTCCGGACCCGAGACGGTCAGCTGCCGCTGGACCTCGTCGACGAAACCCTCCGTCAGCCCCGGGTACGCCTGCTCTCGGTCTCCTCGGTCGAGTTCGGCAGCGGGGCGCGGAACGATCTCAAAGCGCTGGGCCGGATCTGCCGCGAACGCGGCGTGCTCTTCTGCGTCGACGCCATCCAGAGCCTCGGCTGTTTTCCCCTCGATGTCGAAAGCTGCAGCATCGACTTCCTGGCCGCCGACGGCCACAAGTGGCTGCTTTCGGTGGAGGGATGCGGTCTCTTCTACTGCGCCCGGCGCGCCCTCGATCTGCTCACGCCCCGGGTCGTCGGCTGGCGGAGCGTGACCGACAACCGGAACTTCGACGACTATCACCTCGAGCTCCAGCCCGGCGCGGGTCGCTTCGAGGAGGGAACCCCGAACACCGCGGGGATCTTCGGCCTGGGTGCGGCAATCGACCTGCTCCTCGAGGTGGGCATCGAAGAGATCGGATGGCGCGTCCTGGCCCTCACCGATCGCCTGGTCCGGGGCTTGGAGCAACGCGGAGCCCGCGTGTTGAGTCCGCGGGCCGACGGTCTCGCGTCGGGGATCGTCTCTTTCATCTGGACCGGCGAGGCGCCGCGAGAAACCGCCCGCCGGCTGCTGGACCAGGAGGTATTCGTGGTGGCGCGCCGGGGCGGCGTGCGCGCGTCTCCGCACTTCTACAACAGTGAAGACGAGATCGACCGGCTGCTGGCGTCACTCTGAGGCGATCGAAAAGTCGATGTGAGCGGCGACCAGATCGACCGCGTCGACGCGGATCCGCAGCCGGTCACCGAGGCGAAATCGAACGCCGGAACCCTTGGCGGCCAACGTGAACCGCTTCTCGTCGAACGCGAAGCGTCCGGGCAGCGTGGAAACGTGAACGAGCCCGTCGACGAACCAGTCGTCGAGCGTCACGTACAGACCGTGCCGAGCCACGCCGCTGATCGATCCGTCGAACTCCCGGCCAACCTGGGGCGCCATAAACGCACACTTGGCCAGGTCGGCCACCTCC
The DNA here is from genome assembly GCA_022571825.1 of Myxococcales bacterium. Classification (GTDB taxonomy): domain Bacteria; phylum Myxococcota_A; class UBA9160; order UBA9160; family SMWR01; genus JACZXC01. Next base: position 4,562 of record JACZXC010000192.1, read on the forward strand.
CGCTCCGCCTCCGTGGCCAGACGCTCACGCCAGGAGATCCGGGCCGCCACCGTCGCCATCGATGCGGGGCCCGCCTCGCCCTTGCGCCCCGACAGCAGCACCTTGAGTGCGCGGTGAACCACGAGATCCGCGTAGCGGCGGATCGGCGAGGTGAAATGCAGGTAGTGCGGGAAGGCCAATGCGAAGTGGCCCCGGCTGTGCGCCTCGTAGCCCGCCCGCCGCATGCTTCGCAGCGCGGTCCCGTGAACCAGGCGCTCCGCGGGGTGTCCCTCGATCCGGCGCAGAGCCGCGGCGATCTCCACCGGCGAAAGCGCTTCTCCATGCCGCCAGTGCCGCCCCAGCAGGCCAAAGGCGGAGAGCAGCTCACCCAGCGCGTCGTTCTCGTCGGGGCCCGGCGGCTCGTGATTGCGATAGATCGCGGGAACCCCCGCAGTTTCCAGGGCCTCCGCCACGGCTCGGTTCGCGGCGAGCATGGACTCCTCGATCGCGCGGTTGGCAATCGAACGCTCGGCTTCGCGGATGTCGACGGCCCGGCCGTCGTCCCCCAGAACGAACTCGGCGCTGGGGAGCTCGAAGTCCAGCGAACCCGCTGTGACCCGTCGATCCGTGAGCCGGCGGGAGATTCCTCCCAGCAGCCGCAATGACTCGGCGATTTCGTCGATGACTTCCCGGCCGGTCGTGGCTCCCTCCATCGCCCGGGCGGCCACGTCGTAGGCCAGGCGGGCCCGGCTGCGAATCACCGCGGGATAGAAGCCCCGCCGCGCCACGACCCCGGCTCTGTCCAACTCGAGCTCCACGACCAGGACCAGACGGTCGCGCCCCGGCCGCAGCGAACACAGGTCTCCGGAAAGGCGCTCGGGCAGCATCGGGATCACGCGATCCAGAAAATAGATGCTGTTGCCGCGCTGGAGCGCTTCGACGTCGATGGGGGAGCCCGCCGCGACGTAGTGGGAAACGTCGGCGATCGCGACCCAGAGGCGAGCGCCGCCTTCCGGCGCGACCTCCACGCAAACCGCATCGTCGTGGTCGCGCGCGGTCGCGGGATCGATCGTGACGAAGAGCCGATCCCGGAGATCCACCCGGCGGGCGATCTCCTGGGGATCGAGCTCCTCGGGGATCGCGTCCGCCGCGGCGAGGACCTCGTCGGGAAACGCAGTCGGCAGTCGATGCCGCCAGATCACGGCGCGACAGTCCGCCTCGGGTGAACCCGGCGGGCCGAGGACCTCCACCACCCGTCCCCCGCGACGGCGGTCGCGCCCCGGGACGACGACGACGACGTCGCCCTCGTGCGCACCGGCGCGATCGCGTGGATCGACGGGGATGCGCCAGTCCCCCTCATCACGATAGGGTGTCACCGCGCCGCGCCGACCGCGACCGCGATAGATCCCCACCCAGGTCTCCCGCGAGCCCTCGACCACTCCGAGCACTTCGCCGCGGCGGCGCGACCGATCCGAAGGAACCAGCAACACGCGGTCGCCGCGGCGCGCCCCGGCAGGGCCGGAGACGTGCCAGACCTCCCCGGTGTCTTCCACCACCGATCCGCCCTCCAGTCGCCCCTCAAGTCGGCCCTCGACCAGACCGTCGGTGCGCCGAAGCCGG
>JACZXC010000193.1 GCA_022571825.1 Myxococcales bacterium
CCCGGATGGATAGCCGCGCGAGCTTGAAACCGGCGACCAGTCCCGCCAGGGTGCCGCCGGTCCCAACCGCGACGTAGACCTGGGCCGGCATCGGCACGGTCCCCTGGTCGATCTGTTCCGCGAGCTCGAGGGCCCCGGAGACGATCCCAACCGTTCCGCGCGGCGAGGATCCGCCGGTCGCCACCAGGAAGGGCCGTTCTCCCCGCGCGGCGGATCTGACCAGAACCCGCACGACCTGGGCCGCCGCGCCTGGGAGGTTGGCGCCGTAGATGAGATCGGCTCCGTGGGCCGCGTCGAGTAGAAGCGATCGCCGAACCTGGGCGGTGACCGGCTGATGCACCAGGACGAGGGTCGAGCTCAGGCCCGCATCCCGGCCGACGATCGTCATGGCCAGACCGTGATGGCTGCCCAGGGCACCGGTCGTGACGAGTCGGCGGGCACCCCGGGCGACCGCCGCCCCGATGACGAACTCGAGCTTTCGGGGCTTGTTGCCCCCGTAGAGGGGACAGGAGCGATCGTCGCGCTTGACAAAGAGCGCGTCCCCGGGAACTCCCGGGAGGGGAAGGGGCTCCACCGGGGTGGGAACCGACACTACGCAATGACGAGACAGTCGGGTGCGCAGAGTCGGGTACGCGCGAAACAGAGCCAGCTCTGACGTCGCCATGCCCTCTCATCGCACGCATGGCCCCCCGCCGCAACCACCGCTCCGACGAGAGCCCGATCGCCACAGGCCGGGCGTCCACGGATCCGCTCGATTGACAATTCCCGCGGGGATCCCGTATCGTGCGTCGCCGTATCGGGCTGCCATGGATCGGGCTGCCATGCATCGGGCGGTTGGGGTTCCGAATGGGTGTCATCGAGCAATTGGAAAGTGCGCCGGACGGGCACCGCCGCCTTCGTCTTTCCAATCCCGCCAGCTTCGATCCCGTCGGAGAATTCGAGGTCCAGAACGCGGACGACGTGAACGCGGCCATCGAACGCGCCCGGAAGGCGCAGCAAGACTGGGGAGCGCTGAGCTTCGAGGCGCGCGGCCGAATTTTCCGCCGAGCGGCCCGGCTTCTCTGCGACAACGAAGAAGAGTTCGTTGACGTCATCGTGTCCGAGACCGGAAAGCCTCGGATCGAAGCGTTGGCGACGGAGATCCTGACCGCGTGTGACGCGCTCCAGTTCTACGCAAAGCGCGCGAAGGGCATCCTGGCCGAACGCGCAGTTTCGGTTCATCTGTTGAAGACGAAGAAGCTCCGGATTTGCTACCGACCGCTCGGCGTGGTGGGCATCATCACACCCTGGAACTTCCCCTTCCTGTTATCGCTCAACCCAACGGTGCAGGCTCTGATGGCGGGCAACACGGTGGTGCTCAAGCCCTCGGAGGTGACCCCCTTCTCCGGTCGCCTGGTGGAAAGGCTGCTCGCCGACGCCGGGCTGCCCGAAGGCGTCTTCAACCTGGTTCTCGGTGACGGCGAGACCGGGGCAGCTCTCGCCGAGGGCGAGGTCGATAAGATCTCGTTTACCGGAAGCGTGCCCACCGGGCGCAAGGTGGCCGAGGCGTGCGCGAGGAGACTCGTCCCCTGCACACTCGAGCTCGGGGGCAAGGATCCGATGATCGTCTGCGCCGATGCCGATCTGGAACGAGCGGCTCGGGGGGCCGTCTTCGGTGCCTTCGCGAACTCCGGGCAGGTATGCACCTCGACCGAGCGGGTGTACGTGGTCGAGGACGTGGCCGACGAGTTCACCAGAAGGGTCGTCGAGGAAACGGCGAAGCTCCGTCAGGGGATGACCGGGGAGTTCGAGGTGGGATCGATCACCTGGCCCCAGCAGCTCGAGGTGATCGAGTCCCATGTGCGCGAGGCCGTGGGCAAGGGCGCCCGGGTCCTGGCCGGCGGTCGGAGAAATCCTCATTACGAGGGCTGCTTCTACGAGCCGACGGTTCTAGTCGATGTCAACCACGAGATGCAGGTCATGCGCGAGGAGACCTTCGGCCCCGTGCTTCCCATCATGCGGGTGAGGAACGAGGACGAGGCGGTGCGCCTGGCCAATGACTCGCGCTATGGCCTGAACGCGAGCGTCTGGACCCGGAACAAGCGTCGGGGTGCCGAATTGGCCCGGGCAATCCGCTCCGGGTCCGCGGTGGTCAACGACTGCATGATTACCTACGGGGTTACCGAGTCGCCGTTCGGGGGCGTCAAGGACAGCGGAATCGGGCAGGTGAATGGGGAGATCGGTCTGCGGAGCTATTGCCATGCCCAGTCGATCGTGATCGATCGCTTCGGCGGGAAGTCGGAAGTTCTCTGGTATCCGTATACTGCTCGAAAGAAACGGATGATCAAGCGTATGATGAATCTGATCTGGGGGAGCTGGCTCGGGCGCCTGATCTCGTAGGAAGCGCCGGCGCGCGACGGGGAGTGCGGAGAACGGAATGATCTCGACGATCCTGGTAGCGACAGATGGGTCCGAGGCGGCTGCCGTCGCCGAACGCTTCGGCGTAAGTCTGGCCGGTCGGCTCAAGGCCCGGCTGTTGGGTCTTTCCGTCGCCGAGGATCGTTACACGCGGGGAGTCCAGGAGGACGGACTGGGCGTTCCGACTCCGCCGATGGAACCCTTCGCGGGCTACCTCAAGAGTCGCGCGGATGCGACCTGTCGACGATTGAGCGAGCAGGCTCGCTCCGAGGGGCTCGAGGCCTCGTGCGAGTCGGCCCAGGGGATTGCCGACGACCGAATCGTCGCGCGGGGCCAGCAGGCGGACTTGATCATACTCGGGCGGGATGGACAACACGCGAGCTTCCGCACCGGTCTGATCGGTTCCACCGTCGACGGCGTAATCCGAAAGACCACCAAATCAGCGCTGGTGGTGCCGGGGGGTGGACACCTCTCCGGGCCGCTGGTGTTGGCCTTCGACGGCTCGCCGGGGTCGCGCATCGCGGCGAATCTGGCGGTCCAGCTTGCCACCCGGCTCGGCGAGCCGATTCATGTATTCGTCGATTCGAAGGACAAGGGGCGGGCCGTGGCGCGCTTTGACGAAGTCCGGGGCGTCGTCGGGGCGTTGCCCGTGCCGGTCCGCGAGATTTCATCGACTCTCGGTCGTCCCGACGTGAAGCTCATCGACTCGGCCAGGGAGATGCGCGCCGGACTGATCGTGATGGGAGCCTACGGACGCAATCGCATCACGGAATACTTCCTCGGCAGCAACTCCGCGGCGGTGGTTCGGACCTCTCCAATCGCCGTTCTCGTCGCGCGCTGATCGCGGTTGGACCTTTCCCGGGTACCGCTGGTGGAGCTGCGCGCCCGCTGCGGGGCCGCCGACAGCAGTGGTAATGCGCGCCGTCTGATCGCGGCCCTGCGGCGCGACCCGCGCCGAGGCGCCCGGGCGCTGGCCGCTCTTCTCGAGGGGCACCTGCTCCAACGACGAACCGAGGCGCGTCGCGTGGCGCGACTGTTCGTCCGGCGTCGGCGCCTTTTCGCTGCCGGAGCGCGGTGGGTGGCCGGGGTCGACGAGGTGGGCGTCGGGCCACTCGCCGGGCCCGTGGTGGCCGCCGCCGTGGTGTTGCCCGTGCGCGTCGACCTCCCCGGCCTGGACGACTCGAAACGTCTCTCGCGCGGGGCCCGCGAGCGGTTGGCGGCGGATATCCGCCGGCAGGCCGTGGCCGTGGCCATCGCCGAGGTCTCCCGGGCCGAGATCGATCGCCTCAACATCCTGCGCGCGAGTCTCGAGGCCATGCGGCGCGCGGTCCTGGATCTCCCGGTGGTGCCGGATCACGTCTTGGTGGATGCGCGGACGATTCCAGGCCTGGGGATGCGTCAGACGGGCCTGGTCGGGGGCGATGCCATCGACGGATCCATCGCGGCGGCTTCGATCGTGGCGAAGGTCCACCGCGATGCCATCATGCGACGGCTGCACCGACGCTATCCCGACTACGGGTTCGGTCAACACATGGGCTACGCGACTCGTCAGCATCTGGCGGCCCTGAGTCGGTTCGGACCCACCCCGGCCCACCGGCGTTCTTTTGGCCCTGTCTCCCAGACCCTCGGTGGCGGTCGTTGAACGGAGACAGGAGTTGAATGGGAGCTGGCGTTGAACGGGAACTGGCGCTGAAGGCGCCTCCGATCGCCGGCCCCGAGGATTTTCTGGTCGAAGAGGTTCCGCTGTCCACACCGACCGGCGAGGGAGCGCATACCTTCGTCCGGGTAGAGAAGCGCCTGCGCACGACCGAAGACGTGGCGCGAGCGCTTGCGCGCGCTGCGGGCGTGGGTGCTCGCGACGTCGGCTATGCCGGACGAAAGGACCGCTTCGCGGTGGCGACGCAGTGGTTCTCGGTGCCGGATCTCGCGCCGGATCGCGCCCTCGGCCTGTCGCTTCCGGGAGCGCGGGTGCTCGAAGCCGTGCGGCACCGGCACAAACTGCGGACCGGGCAGCTGCGCGGCAACCGCTTTCGGATCGCCCCGCGGGACGTCGATCGACACACCGCCGCACAGGCGGAGGCCCGCCTGGAGCGCGCGGGTCGTGTCGGACTGCCCAACCGCTTCGGGGACCAGCGATTCGGTCGCGACGGCCAGAACGTCGCGCGCGCCCGGGCGTTGTTGGCCGGAAAAAGGGGCGGGGGCGATCGACGCCGGGCCCGCTTCCTGGTCTCTGCGCTTCAGGCCGCCGTGTTCAACGACGTCCTCGCGGCTCGATCACCGGGTTGGGATCGAGTCGAGCGCGGTGATGTTGCCGTCGTTCACGCCTCGGGCGGCTTGTTTCGGGTCGACGATCTCGAGGCCGAGACACCGCGCGCGTCCGCGTTCGAGATCAGCCCCACCGGCCCCATCTTCGGCACTCGCGTGATCGCGCCCGACGGTGCCGCAGCCCAGCGCGAGAGGGCGGTGCTCGCCGGCTACGGGATCGACCTCGACCGCGTGCGGATTCCGGGCGTTCGACTGCGAGGTGCGAGGCGCTCGCTGCGTGTCCGACCCACCGAGGTGAGCATGCAAGGCTTCGAAGACGGAATCGAGCTGCGATTCACGCTGCCGCCGGGGTGCTACGCAACGGTCCTGCTCGAGGAGCTGTTTCTTCCCGACTCGGATGACAGCGGTCGGCGCGCCGGGGTATTCTGAGGAGGCACGGAGGAAGCATGAACATCGCCAACGACATGACCGCACTGATCGGTCGTACTCCACTGGTCCGACTCAATCGCGTCGCCGCCGGCGTGAAACCCCAGATCGTGGCCAAGCTCGAGAGCCACAATCCCGCGAACAGCGTGAAGGACCGAATCGGCCTCGCCATGATCGAAGATGCCGAGCGGGAGGGCGTGATCACAGCCGGTGAGACGGTGATCGTGGAGCCGACCAGCGGCAACACGGGAATCGCCCTGGCCTTCGTCGCCGCCGTTAAGGGTTACCGGTGCGTATTGACCATGCCGGAGTCGTTTAGCCCGGAACGCCGCGCGGTTCTCCGCGCGTTCGGCGCCAAGCTGGTACTCACGGATCCCGCCAAGGGGATGCCCGGTGCGATCGATCGGGCCCACCAGATCGTCGACCAACTCCCCAACGCCTTCATGCCCCAACAGTTTCGCAATCCCGCCAATCCCGAAGTGCATCGAAAGACTACTGCCGAGGAGATCTGGAACGACACCGACGGCCAGGTGGATGCGTTGATCTCCGGCGTGGGCACCGGCGGTACCGTGACCGGCATCGCTCAGATGATCAAGCAACGCAAGCCGTCCTTCCGCGCGATTGCCGTGGAGCCCGAAGACAGTCCGGTGCTCTCCGGCGGCGGGCCCGGCAAGCACCTGATCCAGGGCATTGGAGCCGGATTCGTTCCCGACGTTTTCGACAAGGATCTGATCGACGGGATCATCCAGGTGAGCAACGACGAATCCCTCGCGATGGCCCGGCGCCTGGCGAAGGAAGAGGGCCTGCTGTGTGGGATTTCCTCGGGCGCCGCGGTGAGTGCTGCGCTCCAGTACGCCAGCGGAGACGGCAGTGACCTGGGCTTGATCGTCGTCATCATTCCCAGCTTTGGCGAGCGCTACATCCAGACCAAGCTCTTCGACCCCTACCGCTACGACGGCAGCGACGAGATCGGCTGACGCAAGGCCGGAGGCCGCGCAGTGAGCCGAAGGCGAACGAAGTCGTGTCGAGCCTAGGCCGGAGGCCGCGCAGTGA
>JACZXC010000194.1 GCA_022571825.1 Myxococcales bacterium
GGTCCCGTGGACGTGCGACGGGTGACGGCGCTCCAATTCGACGTCGATGTGGGGCGGGCGCGATCGCTGGTCGACGAGGTCCTCGGCCTGGCTGGCGAACTGTCGGGCTTGGGCGCCGAAGCCTTCGAATTGGCGGTGCTGCTGCGCGAATGGGACGGGCAGGCGACGGCGACCAGCGTCGGTGCCGCGGCCTTTCACGTGTTCCTGACCGACCTGACGGAAGCGCTCTTCGCAGAGAAGCTGGGTCCGGACCTGCTGAACCGCTATCTGGCGCTGGCCCCGGCGGACCCGGGTCAGGCGGTCTATGCGGTCCTGCGTCGGGCCCGGGAAGCCGCGGACGCGAACGTCGGAGACCGAGGCGAACCGGTCCGGGCGGCGGTGCGGAAGAGCCTGAGGGAAACCTGGCTGCGATTGTCCTTTCGGCTGGGGGCGAACCGACGGAAGTGGCACTGGGGGCGCTTGCATTCGCTTCAATTCCGGGCCTTCGGGCCGCCGGGAGGCAAAATTACCGGCGGCTTGGGACCGATCGCCTACGGGGGAAGCGCGGACACCATCAATGCCGCGGAGTACGATGCGACGGCGCCCTACCAGGTGCGGGTGGCCTCGACCTTCCGGTTCGCGGTGGATCTCGATGCCATGGACGCCTCCCTGGTCGCCCTGGCGCCGGGCCAGTCGGAGCACCCGAAGCATCCCCATTTTCGCGATGGGATCGCCCGTTGGCTCGACGGCCGGCCGGCCCTGTTGATCACGAGCCGCATTCTCGTCGAGGAGGGTCGGGTCGCACGACTCGTGCTCGAACCCCTCGATTCGGATTCGTGACATGACTCGTATCGTGGTCTTCGCCGAAGTTCCGTGCTTCTACGCGGCGATCGAGCGGCGGGATGGAAGTGATCCGCGACCGGTCATCGTCGGCGGGGATCCGCGCCGACGGGGACTGGTCCAGGGCGCGAGTCCGGAGGTCGAGGCGCTGGGGGTTCACGAGGGAATGCCGATGCTCGAGGCCCTTCGCCTGTGCCCGCGGGCCCGCACCCTCCGGACCGATCTACCTCGATACCGGGAGGTCTCCCGTCGACTCTTCGCCTGTCTGCGGCGAAGCCTCGACCGACTGGAACCCTTCGGCCTGGGCGCCGCCTACTTCGACCTGGCCGGCGCGTCGGAACCGGCGGAATCGATCGCCACGGTGCTGCGCGACGCGGTGCGCGAACAGGTGGGACTTCCCCTCCGGGTTGGAATCGCCTCCGGGAAGTTCCTGGCGCGCCTGGCGGCGCAGGAATCCCCGGTGGAGGCCGACGGGGGTGGCGTGCGGCGAGTTCCTCCCGGGTGCGAAACGGATTTCCTGCACCCGCTTCCCGCGAGTCGGATCGACGGGGTGGGCCAGAAGACGGCGGCGGCCCTTGCGGAGCTGGGTGCGACCACGATCGGCGAGGTGGTGAGCCTGGGACGCCATCGGCTGGAAGAGGTCTTCGGGACCCACGGGTTGCGGATCTTCGCCTCGGCCAGTGGCGCCGATGACGGGCCGGTGCGCGCCGCGCGGCATCCCCAGAGCCTGAGCCGCGAAGTCACGGTGCGCGGGGAGCCCCTCGATCTGGCCGCTTTGGGCGAGCGGCTGCAAGATCTTGCCCGCCACCTGGAGGTCGAGCTCGAGATGCAGGCGCTCTCGGCGGCGAAAGTCTCCCTCAAGGTGCGGTACACCGATCGCGTGATGACGACGCGCAGCCGGAGCCTGAGCTCCCCGATCGTCGCGGCGGCAAAGATTCGGGACGTGGCCTCCGACCTTCTCACCCGGACCCAGGCGGGGTCTCGCCCCGTCCGGACCCTGGGCATCCAGCTCGCCAAGCTGGCTCCGGCGGCCGAGAGCGGCTGGCAACTCGATCTCTTCGACCCGAAACTCTGAAGACCCCTGGGGCGTTCCGGCTGGCGACATGCCGGCTCACGGGCTGCCAGCTCAAGAGCTGGCTTGGGCCGGCCGAAGGAAAGGGCCGAGGGGGCCATCGCTGCCCCGCGGGGTCGGCATGGACGCACCCAATCCGAAGGACGCCACCAAGGGTTCGAGCCGGCGCAAGTACACGCGGGTCGGCACGGATCAGGTCATCTCCTTCGCCCCGGTGGACGCCGGCGACGTGCTGGGGGTCAGTCGAGATGTCTCGCGCGGTGGCATTCGCTTCGAGGCGATTGGCTGCGAGTTCGACCTGGGCGAGGTTCTTCGCGTCACGTTCAAAATCGCGGAGAGGACCGTGGTCGCCATCGGCCGCGTGGCCTGGGCGACGGAGCTCGATCCCATCACGACGGACGTGGGGGTCGAGTTCCTCCAGGTCGATTCCGAGGTCCTCGACCTGCTGGAAGAGATTGCCCCCTCCGAAGTGGCGGTATAGCGCGCGACGGCTTCCCTGAGGATAAATTTCCGCACAGCTTGACAGGCCCCCGGGGTCGGTCCAGGGTCTCGCCCCGTGTCGGACTTTCATCAGACCGGGGTGATCACCACCCTCCACCGGCTGGGCCCGCCGGGGCTCGCGCGCCTCGAGGACGAGCTGCTCGCCCAGAGTCGCGCGCGCCCGATCGCCCTGGTGCTGCCCTGTCTGACCTCGGAGATGAATGGGCCCGGGCTCAAGGGCATCGTCGAGGTCCTGCGCGGTGTCCGCTACCTCCGCGAGATCGTCGTGAGCATCTCCGGCAGCGGAGACCGCGGCGAGTACGAGGCCATGCGCGCGTACTTCGATGGGGTGCGCACGCTGAACGACGAAGCCCCGGTGCTGCTGTGGAACTCCGGTTCGCGGGTGCAGGCACTCTTCCGGCGCCTGCGCGAGGAGGGGCTGGATCCGGGACAGAATGGCAAGGGGCGCAGTACCTGGCTGGCCTACGGCTACGTGCTCGCTACCGATGCATCTCGGGTCATCGCCGTCCACGACTGCGACATCCGCGACTACCAGCGCGAGTTGCTGGCCCGCCTCTGCTACCCCGTCGCGATTCCCAACCTCAATTACGAGTTTGCCAAGGGCTACTACGGTCGCGTGACCCATCGCCTCTACGGCCGGGTGACGCGACTCTTCGTCACGCCGCTGCTGCGCGCCATGAAGGCGGTGCTGGGCGGGCTTCCCCTGCTCGACTACCTCGACTCTTTCCGTTATCCGCTCGCCGGGGAATGCTCGATGACCACGGATCTGGCGCGCATCAATCGGATTCCCGGCGACTGGGGTCTCGAGGTCGGAATGCTGGTGGAGGTGTATCGAAACTGCTCGCCCAAGCGGATCTGCCAGGTCGAGCTGACCGAGAACTACGACCACAAGCACCAGGAGCTCTCAGAGGGAGATGCGACCCGCGGATTGCACCGCATGGTGGTCGACATCGCCTCCTCGCTGATTCGCAATCTCGCGAGCTACGGCGTCGAGTTCGACGCCGGCTTCCTCAACACCTTGACCGCCGCCTATCTGCGCATGGCCCAGGATGCCATCGCGTCCTATAGCGGCGACGCCGCGCTGAACGGTCTGGATTTCGATCGCCATGAAGAAGAGTTGGCGGTCGAAACGTTTACCCGGGGACTCTCCGCGGCGGGTCTGGGCTTCGTGCGCGACCCCATGGGCGCGCCCCAGATCCCCAATTGGAATCGCGTCACATCCGCGTTGCCGTCGTTCCTCGACGAGCTCCAGGAAGCTGTGGCAGCGGATGCCGTCTAGCCAGGTGCGGGTTCGAGGGCGAGGTCGAGCACCTCGTCGATCGTATTCACCAGCCGGATCGCGACCTTCTCGAGTACCTCTTCGGGGATGTCGACCAGGTCTTTCTCGTTGCGGCGGGGAAGGATCACGGTGTCGATTCCCGCTCGGCCCGCAGCCAGAACCTTGTCTTTGATTCCGCCGACGGGCAGCACCCGGCCTCGTAGAGAGATCTCGCCGGTCATGGCCACATTGCCCCGGGCCCGCCGACCCGAGAGCGCAGAAACCAGGGCTGTCACCAGAGTGATTCCCGCCGAGGGGCCGTCCTTGGGAACCGCGCCGGCGGGAACGTGCAGATGAATCTCCGAAGGCTCGAGTCCGTCGACGGCCAGACCCAGCGCGGGCGCGTTGGCACGGACCCAGGACAGGGCCGCTTGCGCCGACTCGCGCATGACGTCGCCGAGCTGACCGGTGAGTCGCAGCGTGATCTCCTCGCCGCCAGGCATCACCGTGGCCTCGACGAACAGGATGTCTCCGCCATGGCTCGTATGGGCCAGGCCCACGGCGACTCCCGGAAGGTTGGTTCGCTCGGCGGTTTCCGGCAGGTGGGGCGGAGCGCCCAAGGCGTTGGAAACGAAATCGGCATCCAGCCGAATCCCGTCATTCGAATCGGAACCCGAGGCGGCGTCGCTGGCGACGCGCTTCGCCACCTTTCGCATCAGCGTCGCGATATTGCGATCCAGGTTCCGCACACCGGCCTCGCGGGTGTACTCGCTGACGACCTTCTCGATGGCATCGTCGCTCACCTCGATACGATCCGCCGAAAGTCCGTGGGCCTCGAGTTGCTTGGGTATCAGGTGTTCGCGCGCGATCACCTTCTTGTCGTTCTCGGTGTACCCCGACAGCTCGATCACCTCCATCCGGTCGAGAAGGGCAGAGGGGATGGTCGATACGGTGTTGGCGGTGGTGATGAAGAGCACGTGGGAGAGGTCGAAGGGCACCTCGATATAGTGATCGCTGAAGGTCGAGTTCTGCTCGGGGTCGAGGACCTCGAGCAAAGCCGAGGAGGGGTCGCCGCGGAAGTCGGCACCGATCTTGTCGATCTCGTCGAGAAGAAAGACTGGATTTCGCGTTCCCGCCCGCCGAAGACTCTGAAGGATCCGACCGGGCATCGCGCCCACGTAGGTGCGCCGGTGTCCGCGGATCTCCGCCTCGTCGCGTACCCCGCCGAGGGAGGCTCGCGCGAACTTCCGGCCCATGGCCCGGGCCACGGATCGACCCAGAGAGGTCTTGCCCACACCGGGCGGGCCCACGAAGCAGAGGATCGGGCTCTTGGCCTCCGGTGCCAGCTTGCGCACCGCGAGGAACTCGAGAATCCGATTCTTAACCTTGTCGAGATCGTGGTGATCGGCGTCCAGGATCTCCCGCGCCGACGGCAGGTCGAGCAGGTCCTCGGTCTCCTTCGACCACGGGAGCTCGGCCATCCACTCGATGTAGGTGCGGATCAGGTAACGGTCCGGGGCGTGAGCGGGGAGGGCGGCCAGCCTCTGTAGCTCCCGCTCCGCCTGGGACTTCGCTTCCTCCGGGAGGTCGGCCGCCTCCACCTTGGCGCGCAGCTGATCCGCCTCGCGGACACTGGCGTCGTTCTCCCCGATCTCGGTCTCGATCTCGCGCATGCGGCCGCGCAGCAGTCGCTCGCGGCGCTCCGGATCCATTTCCGCGGACGCGGACTGGGTGCTGAGAGTGCGCTGGGTCTCGGCGATCGTGACCTCGCGTTCGAGGTTGCGGGCCACCCGTTCGAGGCGCCGGGCGGGATCGGTTTCCTCGAGCAGGGCCACCTTCTCTTCCGGGGGCAGGGGCAACGTCGAACCGATCACGTCCGCCATCAGGCCCGGACTCGGGATGCCCGACACGAACGACTTCCACTCGTCGGGATAATCGTCGTGGAGATCGATGACCCGTTGCGCGAGCTTGATCACCCGCTTCCACATCGACTCGAGTTCCGGTGAATCGGTTTCGAGGTCGGGGAGGGGGTCGATCCGCATCAGCAACGCCGGGTCGTCCTCGATTGGAGGTGCCAGGCGTGTCCGGATCACCCCCACCACGATGGCCTGCTTTCCATCTCGGCGGGCGTCGATGATGCGCAGGATGCGCACCACACAGCCCACCGGGTACAGATCCCCGAGGGTCGGCTCCTCGGTGGCGGGGTCGCGCTGAGTGGCGACGATCATGAACCCGCCTTCGGCGGCGCGGTCGAGCGCCGCCAGGGAGCGACTTCGGCCGATGGCCAGAGGAACGGTGACGCCGGGGAACATCACGACGTCGCGCACCGGGAGCACGGGGAGCACGGTCGGGACCTCGACCGGCTCCTGGCCGGCGGCCATCACGGTCTGCGAGCTGCTTTTGAGATCCTCGTCGGGCACGGCCCCCCCCTCACCGCGGGCGATTTCACAAGCCTAAGCGCGCCGCGCGACGGGCCAAG
>JACZXC010000195.1 GCA_022571825.1 Myxococcales bacterium
GGAGCCAGGTTGGGCCGGCCCGGATCGGTGTGGGCGGCCGCCTAGCTGTGTGGCCCGATTCTGAACCCTCTGCGGGTCGCGGAGCAAGGGCTGATTGCCGCATCGAGGCAGGACGGGGGCTTCATGCTGCCGTAGTGCTTCCGCAGCTGCTGCCGCCGAATGCCGCCCGAAGCTAACTACCTGTTTTCGTTGTGGATTCAGCCCACGTAAGGGCAGGTTGACAACTGATCCAGTGGCGAAGGTCCCACCCGAGGTTGAACAAATTGTACCGACTGATCGCGAGGCCGATCGGGAGCGGCATGGCCACCGCCGATACCCACAGGTAGGTTGCAACCCCCTCCATCAGGCCTGCGCCGTCTCGGCTCCAGAGGAGGGTCGGGATCACGGGCAGGGCAAGGGCCCCGAAACAGACGATCCGCGCGCGGGCGCGCTCCAGGGCAGAAGTCGACTCCCGAATGGCGAAAGCGCACGACGAGATCAGAATCAACCACGCCCCGCCCGCAAGCACGAGCAGGAGGTACATGAACGTCGGCCACAAAAGCGGATCTCGGTCTAGCGCGAACCACCCGGACGCGACCAGCGGGATGCTCAGAAGGTGAGGAACGCCGAGCAGTCCCGGAGCCTCGCGAACCACACGGCGCTCCCGAGGAAACGTCAGACTGAGGTGGGCCACGATGGCCGGCACACCGCTCAGCGCCAGAAGCGCCGCACGCGTCAGCCACTCCGACTCGCGACCGGCAATGGCCACGATGGAAACCAGAGCCGCTGCCGAATACAGCAGGACGAAAGGCACAGCCGCACGAGAGCGGGAGCCCCAGAGCAGGAACAACGGAATCGTGAGCAGCGCCCCGGCCACCACCCCCGCCACTACGAGTCGCGTCGACCGCTCGCGACGCGACACTTCTCGGACCGGGATCTGGATCCAATGTTCGTCGCCGCGCCGCGTGACCGAAACACGGCCGGTCACTCCCTCGGCGACGAGCCGGGCGACTTCGCGTCCGCTGGTCACCGGATGGACGGTTCCATCCCGTGCCTCGACCCTCCAAATCTGATCGTGAGACCGAAGGGGGCACCCCTCGTTCCCCGGCGTCACCAGAACTCGTGCATTGGGCAGGACCCAGCAACCGAGCTCCCATTTGTCGCCATCGGCGATTCCCAATACAGCCGACGCGATCAGAGCCAACAGTGGAAACCCGACGGCGAGTAGCGTCAGTCGCCTTCTCAGACGGCCCCGGGCGTCCATTGCCGCTACCCCCGACCGGAAGTCGCGACGCCGTGTTTTTCGATCAGGCGGTACACGGCGCTGCGGCTCCGCCCCAGGATCTCGGCGGTCCGAGTGATATTTCCGCCGGTCTCCTGGATCGCGCGGATGAGTTCGATTCGCTCGTGCGCGCGATGTTGCTCGCGAATGCTCGCGAGACTCTCCTCGAGTTCACCCAGGATCTCCTTGACTACGTCGCGTCGGATCTGGCGGCCTCTCGAAAAGGCGATAGCCCGTTCTAGAACTCGCTCGAGCTGGGCAACGTTCCCGGGCCATGGTTGGCAGCGAAGGTACTCTCGGGCAGACGGTGATAGACGCGCGGTGCGGCCGACCTTCGCGCCGATCCGCTTCACCAATGCGTCGGCGATCGCCGGGATGTCATCCGGGATGGTTCGGAGTGGGGGCAGCTCGATCGCGAAACGGAGGAGTGCGCCCCGGAGCTCCTGATAGACCGCCTCACCGGGCAGAATCACCGGCGCCGGGCCGGTGGTGGATGCGAAGATACGCGGTCCGTCGCGAAATCCACTGGACTCAGCCGCCGCGATGCGATTGGCCCAATACGACTGCCACTCCGCAGAGAGCTGCTCGACGCCGTCGAGATAGAGGGCACTGCAGTCAGGTGTCTTCTGTTCTGCGGAAAAAGTCCTCGCGTCGACGCGAACCAACTTGCCGCCAGCGGTCGAGCCCAGCTCGTACAACGCGCGCACGACCGCGTCCCGTCCCGTTCCGGCTTCTCCAGAGACGAGCACCGGTGTACGGAGCGGTGCGAGACCGGCGATGCGATCGCGGAGCCGCGATATCGCCCGACTGCTTCCAACCAGCTCCGACGCCAGTTCCGGCGAACTCGGGGACGCCCGGCTGCCCCCGACCGCTTCGGCAACCAATCGCACGAGCTCTTCGACCCCGACATCCGGCGACGACACGAACTCGTCCGCACCAGCCTTGAAAGCGCTCGCCGCGCTCTGTACGGAGCCGCGGGCCGTGAAGAGAATGACCGGTACGTCGGATCGAGACCGAATCTTCCCGAGAAGATCCAGTCCGTCTCGCTTCGGCATCACCATGTCGGTAACAACCGCATCCGGGGTCCGGTCGCAGAACTGTTTCCAGGCCTCGTCTCCATCCGCCGCCTGGACCACGGTGAAGCCGGCGTCTTCCAGCTCCGCGGCAAGAGCGCGCCGCGGACGTGCCTGATCATCGACGACGAGAACGGTGCCTGACATTCCAGCCATCCCAACGTTGGAGCATATCATTAGGCTAGTTTTCCAGCGTATTAAAAACACAGAGGAATTTGAACTTTCTGTGCCCGAAACTGTCCGGTTGTGACCGACCTCGATCGACCCCGATCGGAATCAATTCCGTCGGATATTCTCCGTTTCCCCGCGGGCGCGAGCCGACACGATGCTTAGTCGAGGCCAGTTTTGGCCGCGCCCTCGGTGGCTGAAGTCGGTTCGCTACCAGAGTTCGTCGGAGTAGCAATCGCTTCCCGGAATCGTCGGGATGAAGCCGGCCGCGTAGCTGACGCGGCCTGGGGCCGGGTCCTGGCTCGCGACCAGATCGTCCCAGCAGGCTTCGGGATCGGACTCCAGGAAGTAGAGATGGAGCGTTCGAAGCTCCAGACCTTCGGGCCTCGCCACGTAGCTCGGCGCGTCGTCGGGGAGCGGGACGGGCTCCAGGCCCAGGCAGAGGGCGGCGGGAGAGCCCGCGAGTCGGCCGGGAAGGTAGTCGTCCCGGCACCAGGTCTCGAACTCGTCCGCGGTGACGTCTTCATCGCGGTCGACCATGACGAGCACCGCTCCCGCGAACGGGTGATCGAGCGCCAGCTCGGGCGGGACGCCGTCGGGATCGCGTCGCACGGTGAAGCGGTGCTGGTAGAAGCCGGCCATCGCCTGCTGGCGCGACGGCAGCATGCGGTCCTCGTCGGTCAGCTGGTTGACCTGCCGGACCGCCCAGGCTTCCGCCTCGTCGTGCCGTCCCGCCAGGATCCAGTACAGCGCGAGGTACGAGCCCTTCCTGATGTCGTCGATCACGGGAGTGGTCGCGGGAAACCGCAGGTCCTTGAGGCGACGGGTCGCGACGAATCGCCGGCCGGCAAAGAACCAGGGGCCGATCAGCGTTCCCGAGTAGAAGTGGTCCCGCTCGTACCAGCGATGAAAGGCGACCTCCTCGCCGGGAGTCGGGTCGAGCAGGCTCACGAGTACGCTCCCGAGCTGGATCTCCGGGATCATGCGAGGGACGGCCACTTGCACCGGCCCGGGTCTTCAGAGCGGAGCACAGGGCGCGGTTTCGGAAGCAGGAGGGTTCGCCTCTACTGACGTAGTGACGCTCGTCAACGAGAAATGGTGCGAGCTCCGGGCCGCCGCCGAAGTGGCATTTCGCGCTACCTCCACGCCGGGAGCGAAGGCGTGTAGACTGGGCCGCCCTGTCTTTTCCTCAGCCGATGGAGGCCCGAATGAGCGAGCCGACCGAATCAGTCCAACGGATCCTCGATGGGAGGAGCTGGGAGGAGTTCTGCGACACGCTCAAGGCAGCGGGCTCCATCGTGCTGAGCGAGAGCTCCCCGGACGATCCCTTCAACCGCGCGGAGGGCTGGCGCTACCTGACGCGCCTGACCCGGGCGGCCTTCGAGACCTTCGTGGAGTCGGGGGACGCCCAGGCGCCGGAGTTTCGTCGGACTGCCCACGAAACCATCAAGATGGGCATGGACAACCCGGACAACATCTACCAGAGCTGCTCCATCAACGGAAAGTATGTTTATCGGATCACCGGCACGCGGGGAACGGTTCACTACCTGGGCTTCGGAACCCAGGCGGGCAACTACGGCGCGACCGGAACCCTCGAGACGACCGGCTACCTCGAGGCCCGGGATCTCGCGATCGAGGCCGACGGTCGCTTCGAGATCATCGTCAGCTCCGAGAAGCCCCGCGAGCGGACCCAGGAGCGAGAGGACCAGAACTGGCTGCCCATGCGCCCGGACAGCCGGACCCTAGTGGTTCGCCAGACACGCCTCGATCGCGAGAAGGAAGAGCCCGCACAGATCCAGATCGAACGGATCGACGGCCCCAACCAGCCCCGCCCCGTCGACCCCGAGCGTCTGGATCGGGCGCTGATCGGCTCGGCCCGCTTCGTGCTGGGCTGCGCCAAGCTCTTCAACGGCTGGGCGGACGACTGGAAGAAACATGTGAATACCCTGCCGCGCTTCGACCCGGACACCGCCACCCAAGCGGGGGGGGACCCCAACATCGCCTACTACCACAGCTACTGGCAGCTCGGGCCCGACGAGGCCCTGGTCATCGAGGTGACCCCGCCCGCCTGCGACTACTGGAACTTTCAGCTCAGCAACCACTGGCTCGAGTCTCTCGACTACCGATACTTCCCGATCCACCTGAATAACCGGACCGCGAAGCTGCGCCGCGACGGATCGGTCCAGGTGGTGGTGGCCCACGAGGATCCCGGCGTCGAGAACTGGCTTCACACCTGCGGCCACGACCGCGGCACCATGTGCTGGCGTTGGATCCGCGCGACGGAGCACCCGCAACCGCGGACGCGGGTGGTCAAGCGGGCGGAGCTGAAGCGCGGCCGATGACGACGGCGACGGAGGTGGACTTCTCCGAGGCAAGCGTCCTCGAAGAGGCGCGCCAGACCGCCGGGCTCTCCAACTTCGGCGACGACCGGTTTCGCGAGGGCCTGCGCGTCCTGCTGGAAACCTACGACCAGACCGCCGGGTTCAGCGAAAAGGGCCGCCGGCGCAACCGGCGCCGGGTGGTCCAGCTTCTGGCGACGCGACTCCGGATCGAGGCCGCCCTCGAGAGGCACCCGGAAATCCGCGAACGGAAGATTCGCCGGCCGTTCTACCTGACCGGACTCCCGCGCACCGGGACCTCGGCGCTTTTCAATCTGCTGGGAAGGGACCCGGCGGCGCGGCCCCTGCTCCTGTGGGAAGGCGTCTTCCCCGATCCGCCGGCCAACCTCGAGCCGGGGCAGACCGATCCTCGTCTCGTCGCTCTCCGCGCCCACTACGAGCGCGGCCGGGCCAACAACCCGGACTTCACGAAGATCCACTTCACCGCCGCGGACCAGCCCGAAGAGTGCGTCATGCTCCTCGCCCACACCTTCTGCGACGTCCAGATGGGAATCGAGCCCCTGATGGAGCCCTACGGCGAGTGGTTCCAGAAGCAGGACCTACGATCCGCCTACGCCTACTACCACGACCTGCTGAAGATGCTGGACTGGCAGCGCCCCGGCGATCGTTGGCTCTTGAAGTCGCCCGCGCATCTGTGGGCTCTGGACCTGCTGGTCGAGATGTTTCCGGAACCGTGCATCATCCTCACCCATCGGAATCCCGTCGAGATCATGGCGTCCTACTGCAGCATGATGGCGTCGCTGATGAAGGCGCGGGAAACGCTGAACCGGGCTGAGCTGGGGCCCACGGTCCTGGAGTACCTGGCCCGTTCCCTCGAACGCGGCCTCGAAGCCCGAGACCGTTGCGACCCGGCTCGCTTCCTCGATGTCGCCTACTGTCAGTTCATCGACGACCCCATGGCGGAGGTCACGCGCATCTACGGCCACTTCGAGCTCGATCTCCCGCCCGAGGCCCTGACCCGCATGCAGGCCCACGTGGGCTCCCATCCCCAGGGTCAACACGGCGACCACGCGTACGATCTGGCCGAGTTCGGTCTGACCCCGCAAGCCGTGAAAGCGCGCCTGGCCGCCTACATCGACCGCTTCGAGCTCCCGACGGACTAGGGAACCTCTGCACAGGCGGTCTTGTGGCGACCGGCCGGAATAGTTGACGTCGGTCCGTCGGGGTTCAAGGGACTTGCTTCGCCCGGGCGGGTGTTTTGAGGGAGCTTCGTTGCGGTCGGGCGA
>JACZXC010000196.1 GCA_022571825.1 Myxococcales bacterium
GCCGACGATTCCTCCGAACTTCCCGATCGGCCGAGATCTCCAGCTCCACACCCGGGAGTTTGCCCAGGCCACCCAGTCGCCGGCAGGGGAGGCCGGTTTGCTCGAAGCGGCGCGAGCGCTGGCCCTGACGGCTCTGGAGCTGACTCTCTCCGCGGAGGCGCGAGAGGCTGTTGCCCGCGAAGACGCGGGCGCGTAGGACCCAGACCAGAGGAGACGGACTCCCGACTTGTCGACCCTGCATTGGGATTCCAAACGGTTCCCGCCTAAGCTGCGAGCCGCGCGGGTTCCGCCGGAAATTCGATGGGCCCCAGGGCGGATCCCCTCCCCGCCGATCCGGAGGGGAGCAGAGTGTTCCAGCACCAAGTCGCGGGGCAGGGCGCGTACCTGCGGCCCCGCCGGCGTATGGCCGAGCGGTTGGCCTCGGCCGATGACGGGGGTCGACTGCGCGACGCCCTGGCCACGGTTCCGCGGCATCTCCTGATTCCCGAGGCCCTGCGCGGCGAGGCCTATCGGGACGTGGCGCTGCCCATCGGAGACGGCCAGACCATCTCTGCCCCCGGAGTCGTGGCGGCGATGACCGCGGCCCTCGAGCTTCGGGGCCACGAGACCGTTCTCGAAGTGGGCACCGGCTCGGGCTATCAGGCCGCGATCCTGGCACGGCTGGCGTCGCGGGTCGTGTCCATCGAGCGGCTTCCCGGTCTGGCCGCCCGGGCGCGCACGGCCCTGGACCGGCTGGGCGTCGCGAACGTGGTGATCTACCTGGGCGATGGATCCCTCGGACGTCCGGCGGATGCGCCCTTCGACGCGATTCTGGTGACGGCGGGAGGCCCCGCGGTACCGGCACCACTGCTGGATCAGCTCGGACCCGGAGGCCGGCTGGTGGGACCCTTCGGAAGTCGCGAAGCCCAGCGCCTCATCCGCGTGCGGCGTACGCGAGACGGCCGATACGTTCGCGAGCTGCTCGGACACTGTCGATTCGTCGATCTCATCGGTACACACGGTTGGGTCGACTGAGCAGAATCGCCGGGGCGATGGTTGGTGCGGCGGCGCTCCTGGTGATCCTGAGCTGCCGCACGACCCCGATGCGCGTGATCCACACCGTGCAAGCGGGTGAGACCGTCTACCGGATCGCACGCTACTACGGCGTGGGGCTGGACACCGTGATTCGCGCCAACCGGGTTCGCGACGTGACCAACGTGGCGGTGGGGCAGAAGCTCTGGATCCCCCAGGCCCGGAAGCCACCGGCGTCTCGACCGATTCCCCTCGAGGTGAGCTGGAGTCGACGCGTTTCCCATGACGTGAGCGCGCGACCCGAGACCGATCTCGCGTTTGCCTGGCCGGTGCGGGGTCGCATCAGCTCGGGCTTCGGCCGGCGCCGCGGTCGACACCACGACGGGATCGACATTCCCGCCCGTCGCGGCACATGGATCCGCGCGGCGGAGGCCGGGCGGGTCATCCACGTCGGGGCCGTGGGCGACTACGGGAAGGTGGTGATCATCAAGCACTCGGGAGTCTTCAAGACGGTGTACGCACACAACCGGGTCAACCGGGTACGCAAGGGCGCGTTTGTCGAAAAGGGCGACGTGATTGCCGAGGTGGGAGCGACCGGAAACGCGCGGGGCTCCCATCTTCACTTCGAACTTCGCCGGGGAGCTCGGGCCCAGGACCCGCTGCTGTATCTGCGCTGACCGCCGGCTAGCGCCCGACGGAGAGCCGACCTCTCACACCGGGCGCCTCGCCGGTGCCACACTCTGTCACGCAGTGCGAGCGGCCTCGGAAAATCCGGGCTGATTGCGCCCCAGTCACAACGGTTTCACAATGGCGGAAACGGTACGGCCGGGGTAGTCGTCGGCTGGTGGCGGCGGTAGTTCAGCACGCCGATCACTATCCTCTGTCAATGAAATCCTCAGTCCGCAACGTACTTCGGGAAGCGCCGGGCTCGGAGGGTCCGACATGAGCAGCCCTCAGACTCAGCCGTCCGGGAGAGCCGGCACCCTGCGTGTGCTGGCCCTCGTGCTCGGCGCAACGATCGCTTTTCTCATTTCGAGCGAGCTGGTCCTGCGGGGCGCCTCGCGCATGGGACTGCTCGACCTCGACGGGAAGGGCGCGGGTGAGGTCGTGGCGAGCAAGGGATGGGGCGCCCACCCCGAGCTGCGCTGGCGCATGCTGCCGAACTCGAGCGGATTCGAGGGCGTGCGCTTCCGGACGAACTCCCACGGCCTGCGGGATCAGGAGATCCCGCTCGAGAAGCCGACCGGAACCCGGCGCATTCTCGCACTGGGAGACTCGACGGTCTTCGGTTTCGGCGTCTCCTTCGAGAAGAGCTTTCCGGAGCGCCTCGAGACGATGCTCAACGAGCGCGGCGGAGCGACTCGCTTCGACGTGATCAACGCGGGCGTCCCCGGGTATTCGATCTATCAGTCCCTGACCTACCTGAGGACCGAGGGGCTGCGCTTCGACCCCGACATGATCCTCCTCGAGACCAACTTCAACGACCGGCGCTACGTTCCGTCCGCAGATGACGTCGACGGACCGCTCCTCTTCTCGCGGGCCCATGACGCGCTCGTACGTCGCGAGTGGCTGTCGAAGAGCGCGCTCTCCCGGATCACGCGGAGAGTGCTCCGAAGCGTGGGATTGGCGAAAGCGGGGACGGAGCGGTACGGCCCCATCGATCTCGACGACCTCCACTGCCGCGTTTCTCCCGAGCGGTACCGCGCGCTACTCGCGGAGCTCATCGGGGTCGCCCGCGAGAGGCGGCTCCCGGTCGTCCTCGTCCCGCACGCGGATTCGCCGACAAAGACCTGGGGCTTCGCGGAAGTGGAGAAGCTGGTGCTCGACGGTCGCATCGAACGCGCGCTGGAGAGATTGCGGTCGGAACTCGTGCGCAGCTGGAGCCGTACCACCTCCTTCTATCGGATCGCCGCGGCCCGCCGCTTCAACGAGCTGCTGGAAGCGAGCGGACGCGGAAGGGATAGGATCCGCAGCCTTCCCGCGCCGCCGATTCGGGTCACGGCCGATGGCAACCTGCTCGTCTACCTGAGCGATCCCTACGTGGACATCATGCGTGAAGCCGCCGAGGCCGATGATGTATCAACGGTGGGGCTCGGGGCCGCGATCGGCGGCGAGCTCTACCTCGATTCGATCCACCTCAACAGAGCGGGCCACGCGTTGCTCGCCGAGGCCCTGTTCCGCTTCCTCACCGAGTCGCCTCCCGGGCCAGTCTCGCGATAGATTCCGGGATGAATCGGGTGCGGCTGGCAAGCAGCTGGGCCACCGCAACGCCACGATGACACTGCGGGACGGCGTGCTGGGGCTGGCGGAGGCGGCGGAGTAGACTGGTTGCAGCCTATTTCGCGGTTATTATAAACGCGGTTGGTTCGGCTTTTTCTTGCCTGGTTGGTGTAGCGGTCCTCGCCCTCGAAGTTTCGCCTCCTTTCGCGCGGGCCCTTGCAGCGCAATCGTGCTTCTAGCGATCGTTGCTGGTTCCGCGTTGCACTTCTTCCTTTTTCTTCGGCACCTCGAAGAACGCGGTTCCGGCCGCCCCGCCATTTGGTGGTCCTTCGCTGTGGCGGGTGTTGCGGTCCATCTCGCGAATGCGCTCGGTCTCGTCGGCCCAGCGTCCTTCGGTCTGTTCTTTCTGGGCCTCGTCATCATCCTAGGCCAAGCCGCCGCTGAGTTCGTTTACATGGTGTTCAAGCTCATCGACCCCGCTGCTGCCTCCTGAGCAAATACCCGCGGGGGCAGAGCGAACGAGTGTTTCCCGTCGGAAAAGCCTCGCGAGTTCGATAACTTACTTCTCTGCGCCCCCGTAGCTCAGAGGATAGAGCGTCGGTTTCCTAAACCGTGCGTCGGAGGTTCGAGTCCTCCCGGGGGCGCCAGGAATTTTGGGGGGTTAGGCACCTTCCCCAGAAGGTCCCGCGAGAGCCGGTGACGCCTGGTGCGGTTTCGTGATGCTGCCCGTGGTTCCACGAAACGACCTAGAGTTCCTCCGGCGGGCGGCGCTTCAAGAACTCGTCTGGAACCATGGCCTCGGGCACCGCGATGATATAAACGACCCGGTCCCGTATTTCACCTTCCGCATGGAGGGTGCGTGCCGGAACGATGATCTTGTCCCCGGGCCCTGCGATGTGGCGTGCGCCGGATTCGCCATCTAGGAAGGAAGTTTCGCCCTCGACGACGTAGGCGTGAACCTCCTCGGAGTGCCAATGCATCTCTATCCCCGGGGACGGCCCCGAGACGACTGTCGTAGGCCAGAACCCGCTCGCCTTGAGGTCGTCCAGCACTTCACTCCGACTCTCGAAGAAGCCCTTGTGAATCTGGAGACTCCGCGACGAACTGGGAACCGTGCGTTCGGCGGGCGATGAGGAAGCTTCGACGCTCGTCTCGCTACCGCATCCGGTGATCAGGAACGCTGTTGCTGTGATTACGGCTAAACGGTTCACGTGATTCCCTCCGGCCGCCTACCCGAGGCGCTCAGCTCCGTCGCACACGCCGCCGACGGTCGCTGAGGCACCCAGGGTCGATGCCAGACCGTACCACGGACCGATTGGGACGCGCCGTTGGTAGCTGTCCTCGCGGCCTGAGCTACCCTGCCCTCTGCGATGGCCCGGCAGCCCGACGTGAAGCGCGTGAAACGGGATCTCCCGAAACGCATCGCGGCTGTCCGCGGGTCTCGCTCGCAACGTCGGTTCGCTCTCGACCTCGGCGTGTTCCAGCAGAACGTGAACCGCTACGAGCTCGGAAAGACGATCCCGAACTTGGACTTTCTCATCGCGATCGCGCTGAAGGAAGGGATCTCGATCGACTGGCTGCTGTTGGGCAAGGGGCGGATGCAGCGGGGCCGCTAGCCCTCTGCTACTCCGCTGCCTCCGCCAGCCCCAGCACGCCGTCCGCCAGCGTCCGAACGACTGCCGGGGCCACAGCCTGACGGCGACAAAGCGTATGTCCTCGGTCGGGGTGGAGGGAGCACCCCCATGCTCGCCCAAAGGCAATCCAGAAGCAGTTCGAGTTGCCCGGCCAATGGCCAGATCGCGATTGGGCCGGACCCAGGCGAAACGGCTCAGCCGCGGGAGGCTAAAGTTCGTCCCCCGGCACACCGTACGATCCCGGAACCCTCCAGCCGGTGTACAACGAAGTCGCAATCCACTACGGCACCGACGATTTCTGACCCCGGGGAGCGCTGTAAAGCCGCGAACGCCCCGCCTCTGGGGGGCGTTGTCGTTCAGGCCGTACCCTCCGCCGGCGAGATCAGCGTCTCCGAAAGAGCGATCGAGGCGTCGTGCGTGGTGGGCACGCGGTGAGGCGGTTCCAGGATCGCCACGATCCCATCGACGACCGCATTCGCCGTGCCACGAAGCAGCACCGGCCGGACGAATCGCTTTCGCGGCCGCACGATCGTGACCACAATGGCCTTGTCGTCGTCGGCGTCGTCGAGGTTCCCCGAGTCGGAGCCGGCGAGATCCGCGTACGCGTCCGCGGCGCCGTCGTCGTCGCTCTGCTGGGCTTTCATGGACGTGACCTGGGTCGCGGTGAGCGTCCCGAGCAGCGCGACGACGGTCACGGACTCGAAGCCGGCCATGTCGACGCCGGTCCCGTTCTGGTCGGTAGTTCCCGCCACGACTCCATCCATCACGCGGACCATCTTCGACTCTCGATTGAGATCGAGCCCCATGTTTCCCCCCCTACGCCTTACGGCGTAATGCCGTCGACGATGACGAGCTGATTCGGGTGCTCCAGCGCGACGTCGGCGCGCAGGTAGCCGCGGATGAGCACCGTCATCGTCTCGAAGCCGACGCCGGCGACCGAGCCGGCCGCCTGGCCGACCCGGGTGAACGGCTTGGACGGGCGCAGTCGGAGCCCGGCGTCCTTGGCCACCTGGGCCAGCGCGGCGCCGCCCTTGACCCGGTCGAGGATCTCGCCCGCCTTCTTCTTGGCCGCCTCGTCCCGTTGCGTGATCTTCCACGCCGCGACCACCTGGTCGCGGACGCTTTCCAGCGGCCGTGGCGCGGGCGGCGTGACGCCGTCGACGCGGACGATCAGGTAGCCGCCGGCCCGCGTCTCCACGAGATCGCTGACCTCGCCGTCCTCGATCTCGAAGGCGGTGCGCAGG
>JACZXC010000197.1 GCA_022571825.1 Myxococcales bacterium
CCGGTGGCTGATGTCACAATGAAGCGGCCCATCGCGGGGACGATGTACAGACTCCTCGCGCCCTATCCGGTCGGCATCTCGCGCCGCCGCGATGATACCTGGAAGAAATTTCTCGAGGTTCTCTCCTCCCGCCGCGTCATCTCCTTCATAACGCCCGAGGGCCGCATGAAGCGCCCGGACGGCCTCGACAAGGCCGGCAAACCGATGACGGTGCGCCCCGGCGTAGCCGAGGTCATCGAGGCAATTCCGGCCGGCGACGTGTTTTTCTACTATGCCGAGGGCCTGCACCACGTTCTGCCTCCGGGCCAGACCTTCCCCAACCTATTTAAGCGCATCCGCTACCGCTTCGAGATCATGCCGGTCGCTGAATACAAAAAAGCTCTCGGCGCGGGGACCGACGGCTTTACCCGACGCGTTATGGCTGACCTTGAGGCACGCCGCGACCGCCATGCCCCCTGGAACGCCGCCGAATTGAGTTCCAAGAATCTGAGCCCCACAGCGTCATGACCACGCCCGTCGACGGATACGCCGCCGGCCATACATTCGGTACGAAGAGTGCTACTATACCCTCATGATCTTATGGGCGATGGTTTTTCTCATTGTCGTTCCGGTGCTGACCGTCCTGTTTTTCGGTGCCACGTTTAAAACTCCGGCCAGCCCTTCCTGCGCCCAATGCCTCGACGGCAAGAACGTCGATCGGCTCCCGCTCGACGAGCCCGCGGGCTATCGGATCGAGCGCAAGACTCGGGGTGACGGAGGCGGTGAGATCGTCGTGACGATCAACGCCGCGACCCGTCCACGAAGCATTCGCTCGCGTAGCTCGCTCATCGAGCTGGTCACTGTCGAGGAAATTCTCCACCGCGCGGTGGCGCGCATCCGGCTCCGCAACGGAGGTCTGAATCTCCGCGAGATGATCCTGAGCGAGCCGCCTCGGATCGTGCTCGATGTGATGCGCCCCACTCGAGCGGCGGCGACTTCCAAACCGACGCGATCTCCCAGGGCAACGCGACGGCCCGCGGTACTGCCCGCCGAGCCACCGCCGAAACCCGAACCCGAGGTCGTCTCGGAACCGGTCGTGGTGCAAGAGCCTCCGCCCCCAGTCCAGCCCGCGGACGAGATCGTGCTCGAGCCCACGACGCCAGCGGTTGCGCCCGAGCCGGAGCCCGAACCTGTGTTGGTTGTCGAGACGCCTCGGTCACTGCCGGCGCCCGAGCCGGAGCCCGAACCTGCGTTGGTTGTCGAGACGCCTCGGTCACTGCCGGCGCCCGAGCCGGAGCCCGAACCTGCGTTGGTTGCCGAAACGCCTCAGTCACCGCCGGCGCCCGAGCCGGTCCGGGTCGCGGTGGACGACGACGACGGCGGGATCGGGCTCGAGCTGCCCTTCGGGGTTACGCCGCTGAAGGCGGGAATCGCCGGCCTGTTGCTAACCGTTGCCGGTGTCAGCTGGGTGATCCGGCGGCGGTCGTTGCCCCGGGATGTGGACGTGACCTTCTTGGATCCCGCGGACGCGGAGGGCGGACTCGCCACCAATTCACGCCCTCCCTTTGGAGCCGAAGCAACCGAAGAAACTGGAGTGAGCCCAAATCTCACTTCAGACCAGCCCGGGCCGCTAAACAAGCCCGAAAGAAGGGAAAGCGATATGCAACCCGATACGCAACCCGATACCCAGGATCTGCGGAGCCAGAGCGGTCAGGTTCAGGCTCCCGTGGGGACCGCGGATAGCGGTGGCGGACCGGACGTCACACGATTGCTGCAGGAGATGCAGCAGCGTCTCGCGAATCTCGAGAGTCGGCTGGACCAGTCCATCGAGGCCCGAGAGCAGCTCGAGCAGCAGGTTGCGGCCCAGAGCGAGGAACTTCGGGTGCAGCGGGCCGCGATTGCGCGCACCCAGCGGGCCCTGCGCGGAATGGCCCGCCCGGAAGAGGATGCGACGGAGCCCGCTCTGAAGAGGCGAGGCGGCCCGGGCATGCCGGGGTAGCGAAGTCGGATCGACGATTCTACGCGGCGGCGATGGCGAGGGCGCCGAGGGCCCCCGAGAACTCCCCGTTCTCCAGGAAGACGACCTCGTGTCCGCCGGTGGCGGCGACGAAACCAAGGATTTCCACCATCGGGGCATTTGTCCGCAAGGTGCTCCCGGCGAAGACGATTTGCTGGACCTGAGCCGCCGCCGCCAGCCCGTTGCAGATGAGGGCCACGTTCTCCGCCACCAGCCCCACGATTGCATGGGCCAGATCCGCTGGCGTCGGGGAGGGCCGCGTCTCCGAAGCCGAGTGAGCCAGCTTGCCGAAGGATGAGGCACTGAGGTCGTCCGGAAGGGGGGCTTCGCCCGAGCGGTAGATGTCCGAGACCAACAGATCCACACGGCGCCGATCTCCCTTGCGGGCCAGCGCAACCAGCTCGTCGAAGCTGGTGGTTTCGACCAGTGCGGCTCCCAGTCCCATCAGGGTTCCACCACCCAGGGCAGTGCCTCCCAGGCGCGTGACGGTCTCACCCTCCACCAGCATCGCCGAAGTCCCGGTGCCCAGGGAGACCAGCAGATATCGATCGGCCCGGTGCGAGGCGTCCTCTTGCAGTATTTCACGGGCGCCCCGGCGCCAGGCTTCGAACTCGTCGGCCCGGGTGGTGTCAAAGCTCAGTAGCTGGGCCAGTTCCGGGGCGCCGCCTCCGGTGATGCCGACCCGCTCCGGCCCGGCGGATTCGATGTCCCGGGCCACCTCCTCGATGGCTTGGGTGGAGGCGAGTTGCAAGCGGGTGCGCCCATGTTGCGTGCGGATGGCGAGCTTCACCAACGTAGCGCCCACATCGGCACCGATTACGGCTCCGGAGAAGGTTTGAGGATCGGGATTCTGAATCAATGGGTTAGACTGGTGGCGGTGGCCCCCCGACCATGTATACCGCGTTCTACGACCTCAGCGAGAAGCCTTTCTCGCTGACCCCTGATCCCCGGTATCTGTTTCTCGCCAGTTCCCACCGGGAGGCGCTGGCCCACGTTCTCTATGGGATCGATCAGGGAGAGGGCTTCATCGCGGTTACCGGCGAGGTCGGAACCGGAAAAACCACGCTGTGCCGCGCGCTCTTGCACCGACTCAGTCCCGGTACCGAGGTCGCCTACATCTTCAATCCCGCGCAGACGGGTGACGAGCTGCTGCGCGCCATCCACGCCGAGTTCGGGCTTCCCACCGCGGGTTGCACGCACCATGAACTCAACGACCAGCTCAATCAATTCCTGCTCCGGATGAAGCGGGCCGACCGACCCGTGCTCCTGATCATCGATGAGGCACAGAACCTCTCTCGCGACACCCTCGAAGAGGTTCGTTTGCTCTCGAACCTGGAGACGTCCACCTCGAAGCTCATTCAGATCCTGCTGTTCGGCCAGCCGGAGCTCGACGATATGCTCGATTCCAAGGAGATGCGCCAACTCCGCCAGCGCATCGGGGTGCGCTGGGGGCTCGGCCCCATGACCGCGACCGAGACGCGCGACTACGTTCGCCACCGCCTGCGAATTGCCCACGGCTGCGATCGCGATCTCTTCAGCGAGCGGGCTCTGCGAGAGGTGCATCGGCGCACCCGCGGTGTTCCGCGGCTCGTGAATCTTCTCTGCGATCGCGCTCTTCTCGCCGGCTACGCCACGAGCTCTCTTTCGATCGAATCGGCAACCGTGAGCCAGGCCGCCCGGGAGATTCTCGGGGCGCATCGCCGTTCCCGCTGGCGCCGCGTGTTCTTCCGCAGCGGGGCCGCCGCGGCAGTTCTGATCGCGGTGCTCGGGGCCATGGCCTGGCAACAGAGTGCCGCCCGACCCCCGTGGGAGGCGCCGACCGAATCCGCCGCGGCGCCGCCGCCGCGCTCGCTCGAGTCGGCCGAATCCTGTCGAGAGCCCGCGTGAGCACGATCCTGAAAGCGCTGCGGCGACTGGAAGAGGACAAGACCTCGCAGATACGCCGGCCGCTCGGCGAGCCGATTGGGAACCCCGCTGTGCTCACCCAGGGACGCGGTTGGCTCGTCGCGGTTGCCGCCCTCTCGGTCGGCATCGGCCTGGGGGCCGTCGGTCTCCTGCTCTTGCCGCGGGCAGGCTTTGACCACGCTCCTGGGATCGCCGCCACGCCCGCGCCGGGTCTGGAAATCCCGGTTCCCGGGTTGGCCCCGATCCTTTCCAGCCCCGAGACGCCGGGGTCGCCCGAAATACCCATCGTGCTCGCGTTGCCCGTGGATCTGCAACCCGAGGTGATCCCAGGCGAGGTTCTCTCCCAGGCCGCTTTCACGTCGGGAGTCGAAATCGCCGAACAGGTCGCCCTCCCAACGAATCCGATTCCCGAGCGGCAGCCACCGGACGGGACCGAGTCGCACGACACGGTGAGCGACAACGCTGGGGATCGGGCGGTCGTCGCCGTAACGCTCGAACCTTCACAAGAGTCTCCGCCGCCACTCACCATCGAAGTCTCCCCCGCCGTGTCTGCTCCGTTGCGACCCGCGCGCCTCGCTTCCAGCAAGCTGGCTCGCGTTCCGATTCCCGCGGTCTCCGTGGCGCGAACCATCTGGCATCCCCGCTCGGAGCGGCGGGTCGCCGAGATCAACGTGGAGGGTCGTGCAGTTCCGCTGTTCCTGCGCGAGGGCGATGCGGTGGGGCCGCTGGTCGTGAGCCAGATCGATCCTTCGGGGGTCGTATTCCTTCACGACCAGATCGAAGTCCGCCGTCGAGTCGGCGTCCAGTAGAGACCGGTCATCGACGGCAGACCCTGGATCCCGGGCCACCGCCTCGCACTCACCTCAACGTGATCGAGCCGTTCGAGGTGCGCAGCTTGATCAGGGACCCGCCGTTGCCGAGGCGCCCGCGGATCTGGCCGTCGCTCTCGCGTTGCGATCGGCACAGGGGTCGATCGTTGCGGATCACACCGTTGTCTACTCGGATGTCGACTTCGGCGTCCACCTGCTCGGGAAGCTCCAGCACAATGCGGCCGTTGCTCGTTGCCAACGAAACGCCCTGCTTGCCCACTTCCTCGATCTCGGCTCGAATCAATCCATTCGATGTTGAGGCGTTCACTGAGCCGCGGTGACCCACCAGCTCGATCTTTCCATTGCTGGAACGGGCGATGAGCCGGCCGCAGGTACAGGAGCAGGAGACCTTCGCGTTGGTCGTGGAGACCTCGACGTCGCCCACTACGTCGACGAGGCTCACGGATCCGTTGGTCGAGTGGGCGCTCACCGCGCCCCGGATGCCCTCGATCGCAATCTTGCCGTTCGCGGCCGAGACGTGAACCTGGAAACGTCGGGGGATGCGCAGCTCGAGATTGGCGTAGCCGCGACGATTCCACTTGCGCGGGACTTCGACGTCCAACTCCAGGGCATTTCCCTCCTCGTTCACGACGATCCGGATCGACTCGAGCAGAAGTCGCGCCGCCTCGGCGGATTCGGCCCTCGCGATCTTCCGCGCGCGCACCTCGATATCCGTTCGGTCCTCGCCGACGATACGCGTGCGGCCATTGGAGTTGTGTAGACGCACCATGGCCTGGCTCGGTGCCGCCAGGTGAAGGATCTCCTCGTCTTCGGCCCGTTCGCTCCAGGGAACACCCGCGAGCAGGCTGCGAAGGAAACGTCCGAACCCCCTGTCCTGCGATCCAGCCCCCTTCTCGGAGGTCCGTTGCTTCACGATGCGGTTGCCTTCAGCAGGGCGGATACGTGGTGGAGCACCCGTTCGAGAACGGGCCCGCCGGGTCCCACCAGCGATAGCGTGGCCCGCCCCGTGAGGTCAGTTTCCAGGTAGCGCAGTTCCAGCCGCTTGGGCAGCTCACCATGGAGCGTGAACCAGGCGAGGGCATACAAGAGCAGCTGGAAGGAGTCCCGGGCTTGGCGGTCGGCCACCGCCTGGTCCCGCACCACCGACGATTTGTAGTCGATAATGACCGCACCGTCCGGCTCGCGATCCACCCGGTCCCACCGCCCCACAATAAGCAGATCATCAAGCCCAAACCGAAACTTCTGTTCGATGAGGGTGGGCCGCTCCGGCGAGGCCTGTTGCTTGGCAAAAAATCGTCGCAGCGTCTCACGCCCCTGGGCGAGGCGCATCTCTTCATGCTCCCGGGTGAGAAAACCCTGGGGCCG
>JACZXC010000198.1 GCA_022571825.1 Myxococcales bacterium
GACCGATCGATCGACCACCGGTGGCTCGTCCCGGGAATCTGGGGCGTCTGGGGCGTCTTGGCAGTCGCGCGAATCGCCGCCCCCCGTTTCTCGGCAGCGCGACGCGCCCTCGCCGGATGGGAGCGGATCGACCTCGGGCTCGCGGCCCTACTGGTTCACGGAATCGTGTTCCAGCTGCCCCGGGACGCCGGCTTCGCGCTGATGAGCTTCGCCCCGGTCGTCGGACTGGTCTGGATCGCGCGGCGGGCTCCCCTGGCAACAGCGCTCTACGCCGCCGTCGTCGGGGGCATCCTCTTCTACGTTTTTCCGAAGGTGATCTCGGCGCGAATGTTCTCGCGGATCGCCCAGGTCCACGATCTGAGCGTCGACCACCGACTCGCGCCCGACGGAGAGGAGATCAACGCGGATGGAATCCGATTCCGAGGGGACCCGGCCGACCTGAACCGGGAAGACTTCGTGGTGCTGTTCCTCGGAGACTCCTTCACCTACGGGCACAAGCTGGATTACTCCGACAGCTACCCCTACGTTTTCGAGGACTATCTCAACCGCAGCCGCTGCACCGCCCGGGTGCGGGCGGTGAACTTCGGCTGGCTCTCCTCGTCCCCGCTGCTGAGCCTGCGGCTCCTGCGCGAAGTCGGCTACCGATACCAACCGGACCTCGTCGTCTACAGCCTGGACGTGACCGACTTCCACGACGACCTGCGCTACCAGCGCGAGCTGCACCGCATGGGCGATCTCGAGCTCGACTGGGCCGAGGTCGCGAACGTCTTGGCGAATACCGCCCTCCCCTGGGGTCCGATCGACGTGCGCGGGATCTTTCGCTTCGCGGCGAAACCGCCCGACGACGACGAGACGACGCTCCCGGCGGATCGCTTCTTTGTCACAGCGCTCCCGCTGGAGCAAACCCGCCCGGACATCGAACGGGGGGTGATGAAGAATCTGGCGGCAATCAACGACTTCACGCAAGACGTCCTCGAGATTCCCTTCGCGCTGGTCATCTACCCGCGGGCCTATCAGTACTCCCGGCGGGAGGCCCCCCGGACCTGGGAGGACGATCGATACCAGCGGCTCGGTCCCTTTGTCCGGGAGCCGTTGAACTACATCGACCAGGTCGCGGACGCGCTGCCCTTTCCGGTCATCGACCTCTGGCCGGCCTTCGAGGGATCGACCCGGTTCCCGCTCTTCTTTCGCAACGATCCCCACTGGAATCGTTTCGGTGCGGCCCTGGCCGCCGAAACCGCGGCCCACGAGCTGAGCCACCGGGGACTCCTTCCCTGCACCGCTCAGGACTCGAGGTAGCCGAGACTTCGCAGCCGCTCGACTTCTTCCTCCGAGAGCTTCCGAACGCCGCCCTCGACGGCCCCCTCCGCCGCGCGCTCCAACGCGGAGCGCAGCACGGGCAGCAGCCGGTCCACCAGTTCGGGACGGGTCGGGGCGAGATTCTCGCGCTCGCCCGGGTCGGCCTCGAGATCGTAGACCTCGACGGTGCCGGTCTCGTCGTCGCGAATCAGCTTGAAGCGATCGATGAGGATCGCCTTCTTGTGGGTCCGCTTGATCGGAAGCTCCCGGTCGCCCGGGCGGTAGTCGACCTCGGCGAAGATCACTCCCGGCGCTGAATCGGTCTGGCCGAGGATCAGTCCCGCCAGGGATTGGCCCTGAAACCAGAAGCCCGTCGGGTCGATCCCGATCAGCTCCAGAATCGTGGGGGTCAGGGAGACCAGCGAAACCGGCTCGCGGAGGATCCGACCGCGCGCCGACCGACCCGACCCACCCAACCGACCCAACCCACCCGGCAGGCGGACGATCCAGGGCACCCGGATCAGCTCCTCGTAGAGCGACCGGGTGTGTCCCAGCCAACCCCGTTCCCGGAACTCCTCGCCGTGATCCGAGGTGAGGACGATCAGGGTGTTCGACTCGAGGCCGAGCTCCCGCGCGTGCGAGAGCAGCTCCTCGACCCCGCGATCGGTGAAGCGAATTTCCTCGTCGTAGAGGTCGCGGAGGAAGCCGAGCTCCTCTTGGCTCAGATCGGCGAGCAGCGAGCGCAGCTCCTGCACGGTCTCGTCTCCGGTGAGGCGCCCGGCCCCCGCTCTGGCGAAATCGATCCCGGAATGATCTGTGTACGTGTAGTGCGGGTCGAAGTAGTGAGCGAACAGGAAGAAGGGTCTCTCCCCCGCCGCAAAGCGGTCGAGGAGGTCCGCAGCCTTCCGGGTAACGCCCGGCGTGGAGACGTGCTTGACACCCCGGGCATTCCCCTCCCGATAGATCTCGAACCCCTGGGCGAACCCGCGCTTGGCCGTGAGCAACTGGGCGCTCACCACGCCTCCCGTCGCGTATCCCCGATCGCGCAGGATCTCCGCGAGCGTCAGCAGAGACTCACTGGCAATACTTTCGAGCTGATTGGCTCGGTGAGCGCTCGGGTAAAGGCCGGTGATCATGGAAGCCACCGACGGCTTCGTCCAGGGCGCGGTGACATAGGCGCGTTCGAATCGCACGCCCTCGGCCGCCAGGCGGTCGACCGCAGGCGATGTGTCGCGAACGTGGCCGTAGCAACCGACATGATCGAAGCGCAGGGTATCCACCACGATCAGCAGAACGTTCGGCGGCGTCGGGCTTCCGCAGCCCCAGACCGCGGAGAGAACCATCGTCGTGATCAGGGTGCTCGGTCGCATGCAAGAGGGTCGGCTACTCGACGTATCCCAGCGCGCGGAGACCCCGAAGGGAGCGCTCGTGAACTTCGAGTTTGTCCGCTTCGGTCCGGAAAGCGAAGTTTTGCCCGCGTCGCGCGTCCTTCTCGCCGCGGATCCGGCCGAGCTCGGCGCGCATTCTCGAAACCACGTCCGGGCGCTCGCCGGCGAGGTCGTGCAGCTCGCCCGGATCCTCGGACCGATCGTAGAGCGCGACCCGGCCGTTCAGCATCGCGATCAGCTTGTAGTTCCGGTCGACCACCGCGTCCATTCCCCGGATCAGCTTGTCCGGGCTCGCCAGGTAGTGGGCATGGCCGGGCTCGTCGGTCGCCGTGCCCGCACCCCCGCGCAGCAGCGGCCGAAGGCTCCTTCCCTGGGGATCGTTCAGGCAGTCCACCGCCAACAGGTCTCGAAGCGTGGGCATCAGATCGACCAGGGAAACCGGCATCTCCACCCGTGTGCCCGGCGCGATTTCCGGGCCCGCCATGATCCAGGGCACCCGGGTCAGCTCGTCGTGGAACGAAACGCCGTGCAGAAAGGTCCCGTGCTCTCCGAATCCCTCTCCGTGGTCGGACGTAAAGACGACGTAGGTGCTCTGCCGAAGTCCGGCCTCGTCGAGCACGCGCAACAGGTTCCCCACCTTCTCGTCGATCCTCTCGACCTCCGCGAAGTAGAGGCGCCGGAGAACCGAGAGCTCGTAATCGGACATCTCGGGCGCGTGCTCGCGCATTCTCGGTTCGGTCTGGTGACCCAAGGTGGTGTAGAAGACGAGAGGCCGCGACAGCCGGCTGGGGTCGACCTCGAGCTGCTCGAGGACTCCGCTCGCCTCGTAGGGGGCGTGGGGATCCATGAACCACTCGAGCAGGAAGAACGGAGTTCCGTCGTGACTCCGCAGATACTCGCCGGTCTTTGCGACGCCCGACAGGGCGGCATCGATGGGGTCCGGCGGCTGAGGAAGCGGTTCGAAGCCCTGGAGCACGTTCGCGTTCCTGACGAGTACGCTCATGGAACCGAGTCCCACGTCGTAGCCCCGGGCCCGGAGCGCTTCGCCCAGCAGCACCTCCTCGTCGCTCACCCAAAAGGATGGCGCGTAGCTGGGCCCGGACGACAGGTTCGCGTAGGCGGTGGGGTAGTTGCCGGTAAAAATGGACGCCGCCGAGGGCGGGGTCCAGGGCGCGTTGGCGTAGGCCACCTCAAAGAGCACGCCGCGATCGGCGAGGCCGCAGATGTTGGGGGTGTGGGCCGAACCGCCGTAGCAGGCGAGAGCGTCCGCCCGCAGCGTGTCGGTGACGATCAGCAACAGGTTGGTGCGAGGGGACGCGGGGCGACACTGCACCAGGCTCACGGCACAGAGCGCAGCCAGCGTCAGGCGGAATCCGCTCTCCACGGCGAAAGGCTAGCGCGGTCGCCGCTAGGATCGCTGCCGCTCTAGCCTGAGCTGTGTCTCGACATCGCAGGGCGTCGAATCACGTGGGTCGACCGAACTGGCTTTAAAGACAGTTGCCCCGCGCCTGTGCGAATTCCGATTGATTTTTTCGAGAACCCCGGCCCAAGGGCTTGACAGGTTTTCGCAGCAATTTTCCTGCGGGTTGCGATCGTCCGAACTTTCGGTCCTCTCGGTTGCGAGATGCATGCGTGCGCGCGCTTCTCCTCGATCGCGAACTTGAAAAATTCAGATGGACGATCACCGCTCTGGGTGCCACTGCGGAAGCTGCCAAAGCCCATGGTAGGATCGCGCACGACCTCACCCCGTCGGTCCCGTGAGGTCACCTCGTGAACCACCCTCTCGAAGGTCTTCCCAACCAGGAGCTGCTGGAGCGCACCCATGGGCTGGTTCGGCGCGGCCGCGCGGTCGAGGCCGAGCTGCTCAGCCACCTCGGCGAAGTCGACGCGCGGCAGCTTTACCTCGAAGCAGCCTGCTCCTCCATGTTCGTCTACTGCGTGCGCGTATTGCACTTCTCGGAGGCGGCGGCGTACAAACGGATCCGCGCGGCCCGGGCGGCGCGGCGACATCCGGAGCTGCTGCCGGCACTGCGCCGGGGGGAGCTGCACGTCACGGCCGTGAGCCTGCTCGCGGCGCAGCTCACCGGCGAGAGCTGCGGTGAGTGGATCCGGGCCGCGAGGCACAGGACGGCGGAAGAGATCAAGCGGCTGCTGGCCGATCGGCAGCCGAAGCCGGATGTCGCGGACTGCGTGCGTCGGGTTCCCGCGCCCGAGACCGCGAGGAACGCGGCGGCAGCGAGCGCGTGGGAGCGCGCCGAGATCCCGGTCCTCAAGCCGGACGAGGCAGGAGGGAACCGGGAGTGGGTTTCCGACCGAGCTGTGAGCGCGCCCACGGGTGCAGCGCCTCGGGGACCGTTGCATTCCCAAACCTCACCGCTCGGCGGCGAGCGATATCGCGTGTGCTTCACCGCAGACGCAGCGCTGTACGCGCAGCTGCAGGAGCTTCGGGCGCTGATGCGCCATCAGGTCCCGGATGGGGATCTCGCGAGCCTCCTGGGACGGGCGGTCGCGCTGCTGCTCGACCAAGTGCGCAAGCGAAAGTTCGGGGAGGTCTCGGCGCCCAAGCCCGAGACCCCTGCCAATCCCGCAGCGTCTCGACACATCCCGGCGGCGATCCGGCGGGCGGTCGTACGCCGCGACGCAGGCCGCTGCCGCACCGTCTCTTCCGGTGGCGCGCGCTGCGATGCGGCGGAGTTCCTCGAGTTCCACCACGTCGACCCCTGGGCCCGAACCGGGACGCATTCGGTCGACGGCATCGCCCTCCGGTGCCGCGCACACAACCAGTACGAAGCTCGCCGGGTCTTCGGAGAGGCGCACATGGCGCGGTTTCGGAGGCGGGAGGGGACGGAGTCCGAGACCCCGGTGGCGTAGTTCTAGCGTTCCAGCCAGGCGTCGAGGTCTTCCGGGAAGTCCACGCGAAGGTTCAGAGTCCGGGCGCGCTCCTCGCCGAAATTGGCCGCGAACATCCCTCGGAAGTGGCCCTCGATGCGCTCGCTGAAGAGCCCCACCTTTCGCAGGGTGGGAATCACGAAGCCGCGCAGGGGCCCGCCCGGGTCGCCGCGCTCGCGCTCCATGGCGTCGCGTTCCTTGGCGAGCTCCGCGACCACGTGCTTCGGGTCGAGGCCGGCTTCCTGCCAGATCTGGAACATGCCCTGACGCAGGGTGGGGCCCTGGCGCGAGTCCACGAGCATGCGCGCCGCCTCGAAGGCGAAGTCCTCGAGCGCGTCCCGCTCGGCGTCCGCAAGCGTCCCCACCACCTGGGAGAGGTACTTGACGCCGTAGCCCGTATGGCGGGCTTCGTCTCGCGACACGAGCGTGAGAAGCTGCTCGAGTAGCTTCTCTTCGGTCGCGTTGCGCATGTCGCGAAAGACGTAGAGGGCGAGGCCCTCGACCACCACCTGCAT
>JACZXC010000199.1 GCA_022571825.1 Myxococcales bacterium
CCAGTACCCGATCCCCCCTGCGGGGCTCCAACTGCTGGCTCACCAGGGGCCATTTGTGCGCGTGCCAGAATCGCTGGACTGGATTGCCCTCACGTCGGGCCCGGTGCTGGTAGTCGCCCCGGCCGGGGTCGGCGAAGATCCCTGATCGCTTCAACCGCTGAGCCTCGAGTCGTCGTCGCAGGCGTTCGTGCACTCAGGCGCTCTCGGTCTCGATGTCTTCGCGTCCCACCTTCTCCAGCTCCGGCGACGCATACGCGCCGGTCAGAAATCGCCCGCGCAGCGCCAACACCGCCCTCAGCATGGACAGCCCGTCGCGAAGCGGTCGCACGCTCGATCGCCCCTGGAACACCAAGCGGGCCGGCAATCGTCGGATGGCCAGGTTGTACTTGAGCGCGATGTAGAGAAGCTCTACATCGCCGGCGAACCCGCGCTCGCGGAGCAACGGAAACAGGTGATGCGCGACGTCGGCCCGGAAGGCTTTGAGCCCGCATTGGGTGTCCGGTACACCACCGGTCACCAACAGGCGAACGAATACCGTGAACAGGCGGGTTGCCCACCGACGCACGGGGCCCAGCTGAGCGGTGTAGCTGCCTCCGGGCAGCGTTCGATCGCCGATCACCACGTGAAAGCCGCGGTCCAGAATCAAGTGCAGCATCCGCGGAACCGCGGACAGATCGTAGGGAACGTCGGCGTCGGTGAACAGGCAGCAACGTCCGCGGCACTCCGCCATGCCCGCGGCGATGGCCGCGAACTTGCCCTCGTTTCGCTCGCGTCGCACGAGCCGCGTACGGTCGCGATTCATGTTTCGGATGCGGTCGACGGTATCGTCCCGGCTCCCGTCGTCGACCGCGATTACCTCGTAGCTCAGTCCGGATTTCTCGAGATAGTCACACAACCCACCCAGGCGCTCCTCGATGAACGCTTCGGCGTTGTAGATCGGGAGGACCACCGAGAGATCGGGCGCGCTCACCGGGAAACCCCTCCCCGCGCGATCCCGACCCGAAGCGCCGTCAGGGCGAGGAGTGCCGTGCCCAGCAGGGAAGCCGCGACCCCGAGAGTGAAGCTTCGGGGCCGGTAATCGAAGCGGATCCGGTGGCGCCCGGCCGGGACCGGAACGCCTCGATACAGAAAGTTGGTGGCCAGAATCGGCGCGGCCTTGCCGTCCACTCGCGCCTGCCATCCCCGGGCGTAGGCGTCGGCGAGCACCAGGAGCCCCGGCGCCGCCAGATCCGCCTCGATCTCGACCCGGGTCTCCTCGTCGCGCACGATGCGCGCCGCCTTTCCGCGGGCGGGGGCCCGCGGATCCGGCTCAAACTCCGGATCCCCTTCCACGTAGCTGACCGAAAGGGGATCGAAGCTCTCGCGGCTCAGCCGATCCAGAAGCTCGGCCCGGGGGGGCGCCGGCGCAGTGCGGTAGCTGACGTAGGCGCGCGGAAGGGAACGCTCGTTCTCGTAGAGCGCCGCACCGGGGTCGGCGAACTCGCGGCGGACCAGTCCGGCCGCCTCGATGAACCCAAGAGACGCCTCTCGCTGGGCGCGCCGGAGCCCCGTCGGCACCACGAACCACCGCGTCGCGGCCAGATCGAGCAGCCTCCGGCGCGTCGCCATCTCCGCGTACCACTCCACGAGTCGATCTCCGGGCAGGTGCCGCTCGGGAAGAATGCTACCCGAGAAGAAGAGGTCGGACGGCACCCCCGCGCCCCGCATCCCGTCTTGCAGGAACGAGAAGTAGTCGGAATGCCGGCGCAGGTTGAGCGGTTCGAAATCGTCGAGGCGGCGAAGCCCGTGGCGGGCCGCCAATTTGGTCTCGGAATCGACCCGAAATGGGAGCCAGACGCTCCGGTCCTCGCCCGTGACCTCCGCCAGATTCCGGAGGCGGTCGTGGTTGCGCCGGGTGAGCGCGGACCATGATTCGGTGTAGGGAAGGGGCTCGCGGAGGCCGGGGGCCAGCATTCCATCGAGACCCGCCACCGCCAGCACCCCCATGGCCGCCCAGCCCAGGGGAAGCCACCGCGGCCGCCAGGCGCACGACGCCAGGACGAGGGCCGCGGCGAATGCACGCGACGCCCCGCCCAGGGCGCCCGCCCACCCCGCGGCCGCCGCCAGCACCAATGCGCACGCAACCGGGATCGCCGGCAGGATCGATCGGAGCCGGGTCCGATCCCGTCCAGCGGACCGGTGCAATAGCTCATCGAAGGCCAGTCCGGCGAGAAGGGCGGCGGCGAAGTGAGCGAGAAATAGCAGGCGATGGGGTTGGCGGAACCAGCCGATGCCCGGCAGAGCCAGGTAGAGATCCATCAGCGGCGTTCCCGAGCCGAAAGCGAGGGCCGTGGTCACGATTCCGACACCGAAGGCCCAGAATGAAAGGCGCCGGTGCCGTCGCGCCCACAGAGCGGCCGGCGCCAGGGCCAGGGGCATCACGCCGAAGGCCAGGCGACCGCCGGCCATGGCCTCCGACATCGATCCGATAGGGTGTATGCCGAGGGATGCGGCCTGACTCTCGGCCAGGGCCGCGGCACTGCGGGTTCCCTCGAATGCGAGCGCGACGCTGGGAAGGGTCTGGATCCCGCTGATGAAAACGCCGAGGGTCAGGGCGCCGGCGAAGGCCCCGGCCCGCGCGAGGTCGCCCCGCAGCTCACCCCCCGCCCCGATCCGAAGCGCCAGCAGCAGACTCGCCCAGGCGTAGAAGAGGAACACCGTGACCTGGGTGTGTCCCGCCAGCAGACTCAACCCCGCGGCCAGGGCCAGAACACACCCGGCTCGCAGCCCTTCTCCGCGGGCCAGGCCGACCACCGCGAGACAACCCAGGGGAAGCCACGAGCCGGCCTCCAGCATGTTCGGCCAGAAGAGCCACCACTGAAGCGTCCCGCTCAGCGCAAACAGACCCCCGGCCAGCAGGCTCGCCGCCGGGGCGAGGCCGAGCTTGCGGCCCAACCCAGCCGTGGAAACGGCGATCAGCGTGAGGTGCACCCCATGGGAGATGGCGATGCCGATCGGAACCGGCAGGATCAGATAGACGGCGTGTGGCGGATAGAAGGTTCCGCCCTGCAGCGTCGCCAGCCAGGGAATGCCGGTGAGATGGTACGGGTTCCACAGGGGCAGCCGACCCGACGCCATC
Source organism: Myxococcales bacterium (assembly GCA_022571825.1). Classification (GTDB taxonomy): domain Bacteria; phylum Myxococcota_A; class UBA9160; order UBA9160; family SMWR01; genus JACZXC01. The sequence continues at coordinate 3,119 of JACZXC010000199.1, forward strand.
GCGCCGAACGTGATTTCGTACAGCGGCAAGAAATAATAACGGAGATCGACGCTGTTCCCGGTGAGCGCGTCCCCGGGCCAGACCCCGCGCTGGATCAGGAAGACAAGAACGAGTCCGGCGAGCCCCAGCGACGGAAGCAACCCGCGCCACCCGCCGGCGCTCTGCCCATCGCGGCAACCGTTCACAGGCGCGCAAACATATCACAGCCAACCGCGGCCGATGGTTTTCGCATTCCGTGCCGGAGCTCATGTGCGGTGATAGTCTCGGCCGGCCCCCCCGCCCCCTCGGAGGAGCACGCGATTGTACCCATGGGGCTTGCACGGCTTGCTGCTCGCCTTGGCCGTAGCGGTCGGCTGCGCCGACCGCCCAGAGCCTGACGATCCGACCCGGCGGAACCTGATCCTGATCTCCATCGACACCCTTCGGGCGGACCGCCTGGGCGCCTACGGGTACGATCGCGATACGAGCCCCACCCTGGACGCCCTGGCCGCCCGCGGTGTCCGGTTCGAGACCGTGATCGCCGAGTCGAGCTGGACGCTGCCCTCGCACATCACCCTGTTCACGGGGCTGTCGCCCGCCCTTCACGGCGTCGTGAGCCCGGAGCACAAGCTGGCGGAGTCGGTTCCCGTCCTCACCGAGGTTCTGCGCGAACGGGGCTTTCGCACCTTTGCGTTTACCGGCGGCATCTATCTGGCGCCGAACTTCGGATTCGACCGCGGCTTCGAAACCTATGCCTCGGCCATGCACGAATCCGGCTCGGAAGAGATGCGCCCGATCGCGTTTCGGACCGCCCTCGCCTACACCCAGCGCCGGATTGCCGAGTTCGACCCGAGCGAGCGCTTCTTCGCCTTCATTCACACCTACGACGTTCACTGCCCGTACGAATCCCCGGCCGAGTACACCGAGATGTTCGATTCGCGGCCGGCGAGCGACCAGATCGAAACCCAGGGGAACTGCGGAAATCCGACCTTCAACGAGATGCAGCTCAGCCAGGGGCAAGCGCAGTTCCTGTCGGATCGCTACGACGCCGGAATTCGCCAAGCCGATGACCACCTGGGCCGATTCCTCGCGCGCCTGGAGAAGCGAGGGGTCCTCGAGGACACCGTCGTCGCCGTCGTTTCCGACCACGGCGAGGAGTTCCTCGAACACGGCCAAATCGGCCATCTGACCCTGCACATGGAGATTCTGCGCGTTCCCTGGATCGTGGCCGGCCCGGGGATCGAGTCGCGGGTCGTCACCGAGCCCGTCGGACTCGAAGACGTGATGCCGACCCTCCTCGCCCTCCTCGAAATTCCGTCGCCGCCCACCGAGGGCGTGTCGATGCTGCCGGCGATCCGGGGCGAGCGCCGGTCGGCCCCGGACCGGGCTCGATTCAGCGAGCTGGGCGTGGGGCCCGAGCTTCGGAGCGCGGTGCTCGGGGACCACCACATCATCGAAGGGTGGAATCACCGAATGCTCTTCGACTGGCGCGCGGACCCGAATGAGCAGATCGATCTGGCCACGACCGAAGCCGATCGCGTCGCCGAGCTGCGGGCTGTGCTGATGGAGAACGCGGGGCTCCGGTCGAAATCCCCGCTCAAGGCGAAAGCCGGGCTGATGGGGCAGCTCGACGAGGATCTGAAGCGGCGACTGCGGGCGCTGGGATACGCGCCCTGAAGAAGCGTTCAGCTCCTCTCGTGTCGAGGATGGACCCAGGCGCAGTCGATCCAGAGCTTCACGACGATGAGCGACCGATCGCGTACCGCCACCCGACAACGCGATCGGTCTTCGGACACCTCGATCAACTGGCCCCGCCCCGACCAGAAATCACCCGCCCGCTGGTCGACGAAGACCGGAGTGCTGGGACTCGGCATCAGACAGCCCGACAGGACCAGCAGCGCCAGCACCCGAAGCCCGGGTCTACGCAAACCAGCCGCTGCGAGCGTCGAGCCCCTCGGCGACGAGTTCCCGGATCGCATCCTTGACCACCTCGACCTTGTTCTCGATGCTGGTGTCGTCTTCGGCCGGATCGCCCTCGAAGCGAAGCGCCTTCCCGAAATGGATCCGGAACTTCACCGGCAGGGGAATGAACCCCGCCAAACCGAGCCAGGGAAACCCGATTGTGATCGGGAAGGCGGGCGCCCCGATCAGCCGCCCCAGGGAGGATATGTTGGCGAGTCCCGGCGACTGCTCCTCGCTTCCCACGATACCCACGGGGACGATGGGGGTGCCGGTCTCGAGGGCGAGGCGCAGGAAGCCGAGCCCGAAACGCTGGAGCTGATAGCGCTGGCGGTAGGTCTTCACGAAGCCGCGCTGGCCCTCCGGAAAGGCCATGATCGCCTCTTCGTGCTCCAGGAGCTGGGCGCAATTCTCCGGCGTGCCGACCACGGATCCCACCCGGTGGAGCCAGACGTTGAAGAACGGGATGGTCGGCAGGTAGTACTCGGCCATGCCGCGCAGCATGCGCGGGGGCTCGCCTTCGAGAAGAAGCGTCAACCCCAGCATGGCACCATCCCAGGCGAACGTGTTGCCGGCGTGGTTCGCGATCAACAGAACCCGGCCCTCGGGAACGCGATCTACACCCTTCGTCTCGACCCGGAACCAATAGTGATAGATGAGAGACATCACCGTCATCAGCGAACGTGAATACTCGGGGTCGAAGCCGAAGGGGTCGTAGCCGTACTCGTTGAGCCGGGTCGGAATCCGGGCCAGGCGCTCCTCGATCTCCCGGGCGAAGGGGCGCATGACGGCCCACCCCGTCGAGGGGGAGCGGATCTCGGAAGCTGCCTGACCCGGCGCCATCTTGCCCTCCCATCCCCGGGCAGCATAACCCAGCCCATTCCGGGCACGGTGGAGAGGGTCCGAAGGACCGAGGCCGCGCGTTGTAGACTCCCGCCGATGCCGACTCCGCGTGTGCTCGCCCCGGTACCGCCCGCCGTTCGGGCACTGATCGACGCCCTCGCCGCCGCGGGGC
>JACZXC010000200.1 GCA_022571825.1 Myxococcales bacterium
CATCACCTATTCCCGCGACATCGCCTTGAGCGGCTTCAACGCCTGCAAGGTGTCCGTGAGGCGGCCGAGCAGGGATCGCATGAGGATCGTCTGCTTTTCTCCTGCCCTCCGCGACATCCCGACGAAGTAGCTGGCGGAGTACATCACGAATCCGGCGACGGCGACCGTCGCGATCGTGACCGGCCAAGAGACCGCCAACGCCAGGATCGAGTAGAGTGCGGCTTGCACGGAGAGGGAGACGATGGTGGCGCCGGCGAGAAATCCCTGTGCCGCTCGAACGGTCTCGCTGGCCATGGAGTTCGCAATCTCACCGGTGGGCTGCTTCGTGAAGTAGCTCCAACGCGCCGCGGAGAGCCCACGCAGGATCGAGAGCCGCAAGTCCGTGGTCACCCGGGCCACCGTGTAGCCCACCTGCCGCTTGGCCAGAAGGCTGAGGCCGCTCTGGATCACGGTGGCTCCGACCATGATCAACAGCAGGTTGGTCAGGCCCGGCTCCAGCCCGATGTGATCGAGGACGGTCTTCACCACGCGCTCCAGCGGGTTGGCTTCGGCATCGTTCGCACTCGCCCCGGAAGTCAGGAGCCCCAGAAGTGGAAGCAGGGCGGAGATTCCGACCCCTTCCGCCACGGCCGCCAGCAGCAGGCAGCCCAACATCAGGGCTGTGGCCAGCGGGTACGAGCGCGCAAAGTAGAGGAACAGGCGCATTGGCTAGGCGGGATGCTAATCAACGAGACGTCGAGCGACGAATTCCTCATCGCGACGGCTCGAGGACCATCGGGGCCCCGGGATCCTCCGGCGGCGGACCCATGACAAGGCCGCTCCGACGCGTCAAGATTCGACCGGCCCGGTTTCCGGGCGCGTGACGCCCAGCGAACCGGGCCGTGGGGGGAGAATGGCCTCAACCGGGGCCGAATTCGTGCGCACGGTGCCCGAGCGCATCGTTCTGCCGGTGCGGCCAGGCACCACCCCGAGCCCCAAGCCCCCGGTTCGAATCTTCGTGGGCACCGAGCCGGCCCAGTTCCGACCCGAGCGCGTGCTCCTCTGGTCCATTGAGCAGGTGCGGGATCCCGCGCGGGTGTACGAGATCTACCTGATGAAGGATCTGGCCGGCTATCGGAAATGGTTCTGGACGACGAGCTTCACGAACTACCGGTTTGCGATTCCCCACTACGCCGGAGGGCGGGGACGCGCCATCTACAACGACGAGGATCAGATCTATCTGGCCGATCCCGCCGCGCTGTTCGATCTGGACATGGACGGCCACGGCTACCTGACGATCTCGGATCGGGACACCGCCGTGATGCTGATCGATTGCCAGCGCATGGCGAGGATCTGGACCCTGCGCGACGCGCAGCGACGCCGGAAACACAGCCTCCTCGACCGCGGTCTCGCGGCGGGGGAATGCGGCCCGCTGCCCTCCCCCTGGCATGCCCGGGACGAAGCGGAATACCGAGAGGGGCACACCCATCTGCTCCACTACACGACGCTCCACACCCAACCCTGGCGCCCGTTCCCCGAGCGCTTCGTATACCGCGACCATCCCCTCGGCGCTCTCTGGTTCGACCTCGAGGCACGCGCCAATCGGGCCGGCTTCCAGGTCTTCCACCGGGATCAGCCCTCCGCGTTCTGGCCCGCGACCCACGCGTCATTGGAGAGGCAATCGGCCCAGGCCGACGCCCCCTCCCCCCATGAGATCGATCAATCCGTTCGCGATCTGGCGCGACGAGCCAAGGCCCAGAGCCTCCTGTTGGTGACACCCAGCGCCCCCGGCGAGGCGCGATTGGATCCCAAGCGTTGGGAAGTCGATCGCACCGAGGGCGCCTCCCTGGCCCAACTTCTGGGCGCCCGGGAGGCCGGCCCCCGTGCCGGCGGGTACGATGGGTACGACGGCGTGGTCTGCCTCGCCGGCCTCGAGGACCTTCCCTCCGACGACGTGGCGTGGGTCATCGCCGAGCTGTTCGGGCGAGCCAATCGTTTCGTCTGCGCGGCCGTACGCACCCAGCGCCCCGGGCGACGCTGGATCACGCCACCCGAGGGCACCGTTCACACCGCAGACTGGTGGGTCGAGCACTTCGAGGCAACGGCGGTCCGGTATCCCGACGTTCACTGGCAGCTGCTCCTCTTGGGAGCGGACCGCGCCGGCTCTTCACCCCTCGAGGTCCGTTCTTCCCCCCTCGAGGTCCGGCAGGGCGGCCGGTTCCTGGGAGACGCCCTGCCCCGGGTCTGGGTGCTGCTGGACGCCAAGCCGGGCCACACCACCCAATCCCTGGGTCTGGCCGAGGAGCTCGGCTGGCCCTACGAACGCGTCGCGCTCGAGTTCTCCTGGACCGCCGAGCTGCCGAACGCGTTCCTCGGCGAAAGCCGCCTCGGCCTGCGCCGAGGAAATGCCCGGCTCTTGCGTCCACCCTGGCCCGAACTCGTGATCGCCTCGGGCCGTCGGACGGCTCCAGTCACGCGCTGGATTCGTCGGCAATCTGGCGGCCGCACCCGAATCGTGCAGCTCGGACGCATGGGTGTGATGCCTCCGGATGCGTTCGACCTGACCGTCGTCCCCGCCTATGCGCAGCTGCTCCCCCATCCCCGGCGAATCCAGACAGTGGCTCCGCTCACCCGCGTGCGAAGCGCGAGCTTGGACGAGGCGGCGCGCCGCTGGGAGTCCCTGTTCGAGGGCGCACCGCACCCGCGCGTCGCACTGCTCGTCGGTGGAAACTCCCCGCATTATCGTCTCACTCCCGACCTCGCCCGCCGCCTGGGCCGCGACGTCCGCGCCAGGGTCGAGGACGCCGGGGGCTCGCTGTTCGCAACCACGAGTCGGCGCACCCCGGCGGCATCGGCCAGAGCCCTGGAGGGAGCGCTGGCCGACACCGCGCGGGTCTTCCGCTGGACCCAGGATCGGAGCCCGGCGGACAACCCCTACACCGGATTTCTCGCCCTGGCCGACGCGTTCGTGGTGACCGGCGAAAGCGCATCCATGCTGGGCGAGGCCTGCGCCACGGGAAAGCCCGTCGCCATCTACGAGATTCCGCGGGGGGTACCGGGATGGAGGGGCCTGGGTCCGCGCTGGCTCGACAGGTTCGTGACCCTCGTCATGGACACCGCCGCCGCGCGTCCCCAGAGTCGACGCGGCATCACCCGGCCCCAACGCGGACTGGAACTCTTCTGCTCGAAGCTTCTGGCCCACGGCATGGTTCGGCCGAGCTGCGATTTCTCGATCCTTCACCACGCCCTGATCGAGCGGGGGCTGGCCCACCGCTTTGGTTCCGGCGCCGCACAGGATCCTCCGACGGTTAACCGCGACCTGCTCGACGTCGCCGAGCGCGTGCGACAGATGTTGGGAGTCCCCTCGAACCCGGCTGAGAACGACTGATGGAGTATCTCGACTTCGATCGCCTGGAAGCGCTCGATCCCGTCAGCTTCCAGGAGCAGGTCCCCTACCCGTGGATCAACCCGGAGAACCTGCTAGAGCCCGCCGCCTTCGAGAGTTTGCGCGCGAATCTGCCCGACATCGAGATGTTCGACTGCCTCTTCGACAAGAAACGCCGGGCCGGCCAGAAACCCCATGACCGCTACGCGCTCGAATACCGGGACGGAATCCCCGTCCCGGAGCCCTGGCGGGCGTTCATCGCGGAGCTGAAGGGCGATCGCTACCGACGTGCTCTGTGCCGGCTGGTCGGACTCAAGTCGCTGTCCATCAGCTTCCATTGGCACTACACGCCCAACGGATGCTCGGTGTCGCCCCACTGCGACTCCACGCGAAAGATCGGCTCTCACGTCTTCTACTTCAACACGAAGCAAGACTGGGATCCGGCCTGGGGCGGCGAGACCGTCATCCTCGACGACGGCGGACGTCTCCATCGCCGTTCTGCGCCCTCGTTCCAGGCATTCGATCGGGCGATTCCATCCCAGGCCATGGGCAACCGCAGCCTGATCTTCGCCCGACGGGGAAACTCCTGGCACGGCGTACGCGAGATTCGCTGCCCCGAGGGTCGCATGCGCAAGGTGTTCATCGTCATCTTGAACCGGGATGGTCTCGGCGACCGGATCCGCTTCGCGCTGACCCGCAGAAACCTCGCCCGCTACTGACGAATCCGCCCGGGACCTGCGCGTCTTCTGCGCAGTCACGCCCCCGGCGCGCGGAAGCGAACAGCCGATGGCAACGGGGACGCGGGCCCGGCTGCAATTTGTGTCTCCAAGTGAGAAATAGTTTTCCGTTCCTGCGCGCTGGCTGCACCGGAAGTCGCTCGGCAACCGCTTCCGCAACCTTGCGCCCCTCAACACGATTCGAGATATCGCGGTCCAGGCAGTCAAAGCGGCAGGGAAATTGCAACAGATCTCTTGCGGACGGTGTCAATCAGGACGAGGGGATCTCCTCGGAGGTCCCCGGGGACCTGCGAAGGAGCGATGCGAATCCGAGTTGCCACCTTGAACGTATGGGGCCTGCCGGAGCCCTTCTCGGAACGTCTCAGCGGTCGACTAAAGGCGATCGGCGAGCGGATCGCAGCACTCGACGTCGACGTGGTGGCCTTTCAGGAAGTCTGGACGTCGGGAGCCCGGCGGCGGCTGCGCCGGGCGGGACGCGGCGCCGGCCTGGTGCACGCCTGGAGCAGGCACTCATCGATCAACGGCAGCGGTCTGCTGGTACTCTCGCGCCTCCCGATCGAGTCCCACCGCTTCGATCGCTTCTCGCTGCGGGGCTATCCGGAACGCGTCGATCACGCTGACTACTACGGTGGCAAGGGATTCGCCCAGATTCGGCTGCGCACCGATGAAGGCCCCATCACGATCATCAATACCCATCTCCACGCCCGGCATTCCGGCGACATCGCCCACGCCTACCGGGGTCACCGAACCGGGCAGATCGTGGAGCTGGGAATCGCGTCGCTGGCGATACGGGATCCGATCATCACGATGGGCGACTTCAACTTCCGAGAGGACACGCCGGAATACGCCGTGCTCACGGGCCTTACCGGAATGCGAGACGTCGCCGCCGAACTCGACCGCCGCCGCGCCACCATCTGGGCCGAAAACGCCTACCGAGCCGCCACGCGGGAGAGCCGGCGAATCGACTACGTATTCACCCGAGACGGAGCGCACCGGGGTGTGATCCCGATCTACACCGAGCGCGTCTTCGACGAGCCCTTCCACCTCAGCGGACAACCTGCCAGCTATTCGGATCACGGCGGCGTGCTCGCCGAGCTGGAAATCTCCGACCGGCCCCAACCCGTGGCCGGACCGCTCCGGCAAGCGATCGAGCTGGCATCGGAGATGCTGTCCACAGGCCGCGCCGACGCGAAGGAGCGTCAGCGCGACAGCCGGGCCTGGGCGGGGGTCGGTCTCGCCTCCGCCGCGCTGGCGTCGGTGGGAATTCGATCCCTGGACGTGAACCGGCGCCGGCTGCTGCGCCTGTCACTGCAGGGCGTCGCCGTGGCCGCCCTTGCGCCGAGCCTGGGCTTCTCGGTCCTCTCTGAGGTTTTCGCACCGGATGAGATCCGCGCCTTCGACGCGATCGCCGCTCGGCTCTCGCGAATGCAACCCGACATTCTGGAAGAGACCCTGGCCTGAGCCCAGAAGCTCACGCGCCGAGTCCGGGCGCCCGAGTTTATCGAGGAAGGAGACGACCACGAGCCCCGCGCCCCCGAGGCGCACCCGGCCGCGGTGCGTCGCCAGCTCGATCTCGAAGGTCGATTCCGTCCAGACCCGTCGCGGTCGCATGGCCATCGAGAGCAGGAACCGGATCGGTCCGGGCAGGAAAGCCAGGGGATTGACCTCCGCGAGGATTCGACCGATGCGGATTCGCCCGGCGACCTTCTCCCCCTTCAGGAGCAGATCCGCCGGAACCCAGTAGGACGCATGGCTCCGACCCCTCGCTTGGCCGCCCAGGTGAAGCGCGAACTCCGAGCTCGCAAGGGCCGGCTCTGAGGCACGGTTCCAGCGAAGCCAACGACTTCGATCCCCCGCGGTCGTGGTGAGGTCGATGACGAACAGCGCATCCTCGGAGCCCAGCGAGAAGAACTCGACCCGCCGGCGGGTCAGCGCCACCTCGGGCTGCTTCGCCCAGGTTGGCGTG
>JACZXC010000201.1 GCA_022571825.1 Myxococcales bacterium
GCGATCTGTCGGCCCTCGAGCCGCGCCTCGAGTCCGCTCAGCAACCCGGCGATCGCCCGTCCCAGGCGCTGCCCAAGCCCGACGACCTCGGCGTTCAGCTCGGTACGATCCGGGAGCCCCAGCTCCGCCGCCGCCGAAGGGGTGGGCGCTCGTCGGTCGGCGGTCAGGTCAGCGATCGTGACGTCGACCTCGTGACCAATCCCACTGACCACCGGCACCGGGGCCCGCGCGATGGCGCGGGCCACCGCTTCGGTGTTGAAGGGCTGCAGATCCTCCAATGAGCCGCCACCGCGAACCAAGAGGATCAGGTCGACGTCTCCGTGCGTGCCGAGGGCGTCGAGGGCCGCGGCGATCTCAGCCTCGGCTCCGAGTCCCTGAACCCGGGCCGGCGCGATCAGCAACGGAACCGCCGGATAACGCCGACCCGTCACTTCGATCACATCGCGAAGGGCCGCCCCCGACGACGAAGTGACGATTCCCAGACGCGCCGGGTGGCGCGGAAGCCGCCGTTTTCGTGAGGGATCGAACAACCCCTCGGCCTCGAGGCGGCGGCGGAGCTGTTCGAAGGCCAGCTGCAGGGCTCCGCGGCCCCGCGGTTCGAGCCGGCGCACGATGAGCTGCAGATCGCCCCGGGGCGGGTACACACTGAGCTCTCCGTAGGCGAGAACCTCGAGGCCGTCCTCGGGCTCGAAAGCGAGCGAGCGCGCCGAACCGCGGAACAGGGTGGCCCGGATCTGAGCGCCTTCGTCCTTCAGCCGAAAGTAACGGTGACCCGAGGCGGGGCGGCGCAGATCGCTGATCTCGCCGACGATCCAGAGGCGACCCACCCGCTCGTCGAGAAGCGTATTCAAGCCGCGCAGCACGTCCCCCACCCGGTAAATCGGCGGGCCTTCGGGGACCTGCTCGGTGAGCTCGGTCATGCGACTCCGCTGGCGAGGAACGCGAGAGGTCAGCGGGTCAGATCGACCGCGCGGGCCTGCACCGTGGCCTCGCGATCGCGCCGCAGTCGCTCGAAATAGGTCCAGCTCTTGAGGACCTCGAGGGCTCGCGCCAGCTGGAGATCCGAGGCCCCCGCCTTCCCGACCTCCGGGTCGGACGCCTGATCGCCGGCCCGGGGGCTCGCTTCCTCCTGGGTGAAGTGGCCCTCGAGGTCAGTCTCTCGGATGCGATGCGGTGCCGCAACGAACCCCTCGCTCTCCCGCCTCGGCTGGACCGGAATGTCCGGCGAGATTCCGACCTCCTGGATCGAGCGTCCGCTGGGCGTGTAGTAGAGGGCGGTGGTGAGGCGCAGCGCGCTGTCGCTCTCGAGGGGATAGACAGTCTGCACCGAACCCTTGCCGAAGGACTTCACTCCGATGACGAGTGCGCGGTGTTGGTCTTGCAGCGCCCCCGCGACGATCTCCGAGGCGCTCGCGGTGCCCTCGTTGACGAGGATCGCAACCGGATAGCTGGGCTCGGTGCCGTCGCTGTGGGCTCGGAACTCCTGGTGCTGACTCTCCATCCGCCCCTTGGTGTAGACCACGAGACCGTCATCGAGCCAGACGTCCGCCACCTTGACGGCCTGGTCGAGGAGCCCGCCGGGGTTGTCGCGGAGATCGAGCACCACCCCATCCAGGGATCCGCCCGCCTCGTCCCGCAGCTGCTGAAGTGTCCGCTCCAGATCCTGGATCGTCCGCTCCTGAAAGGCCCGGATCCGAATGTAGGCGTATCTGGGTTCGAGCATTCGCCCGCTCACCGAAATCACCTTCACGACGTCCCGCACGATGGTGAAGCGCTTGGGCTTCTCGAAGCCGTCTCGGTACACCTCGATCGTGATCTCGGTCCCCTGACGCCCTCGCATCAGCCGAACCGCCTCGAAGAGAGTCAAGTTCTTGCTGGTGTGGCACGGCTCCGCCCAGTCCTCGGGCGGGTCCGTGGGGCAGATCGAAACGATCTGGTCGTGCGACCGAATTCCCGCGCGGGCGGCGGGGGTTCCGTCGATGGGCGACACCACCTCGATGAACCCGTCGCGGCGCTTGGTGATCTCGATGCCGAGGCCGTGGAACTCGCCCTTGGTATCGACCTGCATCTCTTTGTACGCGTCCCGGTCGAGGAACGAGGAGTGGGGATCCAGCTGCTGCAACATGCCGTTGATAGCGCCCCGCAGCAGCGTCTCGTCGTCGACGGGCTCTACATAATGACGTCGAACGTGGGCGAGCACGCTCGAGAAGAGACTCAGCTCTTCATAGCGAGTGGCGGCGACGCTGCCGACGTTGGTCGCCAGGACCCCCGCGAACCCCGCCGCGATGGCACCCGCCAGGAAGGTCAGGAGAAAGCCAATTCTGCTGCGCCGCATGGGAGAGTTGATTCTAACCCGCTTGGCTGGCCGGGATCCACTGACGCGGATCGAGGGGTCGGCTACCGCGGCGGATCTCGAAGTAGAGGCGCGGTCCCGACAGCGATCCCGTCTCGCCCACGGACCCAATCCGCTGCCCGGCGGTGACGTCGTCTCCGACCTCGACCTCGATCGAGTCGAGGTGGCCCGAGACCGTGAAGTAGTGGTCGCCGTGATCCAGAATCACGAGACGCCCGTAGCCCCGAAACCATCCCGCGAAGCCCACGCGCCCGGCGGCCACCGCGCGCACCGGCGATCCGAAGGGGGCGAGAAACTCCACGCCCTTGCGAAGGGTCTGGGTCTGAAACTCGGTGTCGACCACCCGGCCGAACTCGCTGGCGATGGGAGCCGCCACCGGCGGTTCGAGGGCACCGCGCAGCGCCGAGAAGAACAGCCCTTCCAACGGCGGTCGCTCCGGCGAGCTGCCGAGGCTGGCGAGAGTCTCCTCCAGCGCCCGGGTCGCGGTCTCGAGCTCGACCAGGGCCGATCGTTCTCGCGCCCGATCGGCGTGAACCCTCGCCACCAGCTCTCGCTTCAGGGCGTGCTCCTGGCGCAGCTGCCGCGAGCGCTCCTGCCGCTGCGCGGCGGCTTCGTCGTTGGCCGCCGACGCTCCCCGCGCCCGGGTCTCGGCTTGGCGCAGCGCGTCGGACTCGGAACGATGGCGCGCGAGAAGCTCGGCATCGTGAGCGAGGAGAAGCCGAAGGGCATAGACCCGCGAGAGAAACTCCCGCAGGGATTCCGCGGAGAAAAGCATGCGGACGGCTCCCAGATCGCCCGCGCGATACAACGCCGCCGCTCGATCCGACATCGCGCGGCGCACCCGTTCCAGGCGCAGTCCAATCCGGGCCAATTCGATCTCGATCTCTCCGACCCGAAGGCGCGCCCTCTCGGCTCGATGCGACGCGTGCGCCACCGCCTCGCTGAGGATGGAGATCGAACGATCGAGGGCTTCGAGGGCCTCGAGCAGTCCGCGCTCATCCCGCGCGTAGGCCGACACTCGCTCCCGGCTGATCAGGATGGCCGCGCGCAGGCGCTGCAGCTCGGCCTCGGGATCCGCGGCGGTCGCCGGTCGTGACCCGATCGATCCGACGGCCAGGGCGGAGGCGAGAACGATGGCCAACCGGCGATTCACGCCTTCCAGCCTCCGGTCAGGGCGGCGGCGGATCCGAACAGCCCGAGCCCGGCGCCCCCACCCACCAGCGCCGCAATCTCCCCTACCGAGAAAAAACGCGGTGTGACGCCGCCGAGCAGAAACTCCATTCCGAACTCGAAGCCAGGCAACACCAACCGGAACAGTCCGAGAAGCAACAGGACAGCGGCGACCCCGCCCGCGGCCCCCTGCACCAGGCCCTCCATCACGAACGGAATCGCGACGAACGTGCGGCTCGCCCCCACCAGGGTGAGGATCTCGATTTCGTCCCGGCGGGCCAGGACGGCCAGGCGAATCGTGTTGGTCACGATCAGCAGGGTCGCGAGGGCGAGAATCACGCTGAGACCCAACCCCACGGCTCGCACCAGCGCCACCGCGCGCAGATAGCCCTCGACCCAGTCCTGGCCAGAGGCCAGGTCCGAGATGCCCGGCAGGCCCTCCAAGGACTCCACCACCACCCGCAGGCCCTCCGCCGACCGGCGCTCCGGCAGCAGCGTGATCTCGAGGGATGCGGGCAGTGGATTTTCGTCGAGCCCCTCGAGCAGGGCGGAACCCCGCCCCACGCCGGCCTGGAATCGCTCCAACGCTTCCCGCTTTGAGACGACCCGGACGCGCTCCACGCCTTCGACGGTGGCGACGATCTCGACCAGAGCCCTTCGATCTTCGACGGGCCGCCCCTCTTCCAGATAGGCCGTGACGTAGAGGGAGTCGCCGAAGCGGTCCAGCAGACCCTCCATGTTCCACAGCAACAGGGCAAACGCCCCAACCAGCACCAGGCTCACGCCGATCGTGACCACCGACACCGCGCTGGTGACGGGGCTGGAACGGAGACCCCGCAGCGCGGTGCGGACGAAATAACCGAGCTGCACCAGGGCCCGCCTCATGCGCCGTCCCCGGGCGCGGGGGTGTCGTCGAGGACGCACCCGGCGTCGAGACGTACGATGCGCTTTCCGTAGCGACTGACCAGGTCCAGCTCATGGGTCGCCACGACGACCGTGGTTCCGCGCGTCGCGGCGCTGGCGATCAGACCCATGATCTCCAGGGTCAGATCCGGGTCGAGATTCCCGGTGGGTTCATCCGCCAGGAGGATTTCGGGTTCGTTCACGAGCGCCCGGGCAATGGCCACGCGCTGCTGCTCACCTCCGGAGAGTGACAGCGGGTGGTGGTAACGGCGATGCTGCAGACCCAGCTGCTTGAGCATCGCGAATACCTTGGCGCGCGTGACGCGGGGAGGTGTGCCGACCACCTCGAGAGACAGGGCGACGTTCTCCTCGACGGTCCGGCGCGGGAGCAGCTTGAAATCCTGGAACACGACGCCGATTCGTCGGCGCAGCCGGGGAATCGCCGCTGGCCCCAGGCGGACGATGTTGCGGCCCAATACCACGATCTGACCTTCCGTGGGTTCCTCGGCCGAGAACAGGAGCTTGAGCAGAGAGGTCTTGCCTGCACCGCTGGGACCGGTGAGAAAGACGAACTCTCCCCTGCGAAGCTCGAGGCTGATGTCCCGGAGGGCAAAGCTCCCCGCCGCGTAGGCCTTCGACACGTGGTACATGCGAATGGCCGCATCGCCCCGCCTCTCCAGTGCCGCCGAGGTTCGACCGGGCCGGCGGTCGAGCCATCTCCAACCCGACTCGCCGCTTCGCCTCACCGCTTTTTTTGCGCGCGGCTGGGAGAACTTTCGGATCGCTTGCGTGCCTTCTTCACCAGGTAGTCGAGAATCACCTGATCCAGAGGCTTCTGGGAGCCGATCTGGGCTCCGAAGGAGGTCGGCTGGCGGTCGGGTTCCCGCGCAGAGGTGGCCGGGCCGAGCGCGCGGTCTCCGCCGGCCGCCGCTCCGTCTCCGAGGCGTTCCGCAATCACGGCGTCGAATCCTCCGCCCTTGAGCCGGGTGACCATCGCCTCGTGCTGTCGCTCCATCAGGGCCCGCACCTCGCCGTCGAGGTTGTCGGAGCCGCCTAGGCCCTTCAACAGGTCATCGCCATCGCCGCCGTAGAGCGTGTCGTCGGCACCCTGGGCCTGTAGGGTGTCGTTGCCGCCCAGGCCGAACATGAGGTCTACGCCGGAGGTGCCGTTGAGCGTGTCGTCGCCCGAAGTGCCCATGATCCCGCTACCGACGGTGACGTTGACGGTGCCGATATCCGTGCCGCCATTGCCGTCGGAGATAGTGTAGGTAAAGGAATCCGAGCCGGTGAAACTCAGGTTCGGGGTATAGGTGACGGTGCCGTCGCCGTTGTCGACGACCGTGCCGTTGGCGCCCTGGGTCACGCCCGTGATGCTGAGGGTGTCGCCGGTGTCCGGGTCGGTATCGTTGGCCAGCACCGAAATGATCACCGCGGTGTCTACAGGGGTCCCGGCGTTATCGTTGGCCGCCGTCGGCGCGTCGTTGACGGCGGTGACGGTGATGGTGGCGGTGGCGTCGGAGCCGTCGCGGCGCCGCCATCGTCCTTGGCGGCGAAATCGAAGGTGGTGACGCCGTTCCAGTCGGCGGCGGGCACGAAGTAAAGGGTCAGGGCCTCG
>JACZXC010000202.1 GCA_022571825.1 Myxococcales bacterium
GATGGCGACCCGGCCCATCGTTGTCATCGCTTCCTTGAGAAGCCGGCACGGCGATCCCTTTCGGGGGGTGCTGGGCGCGCCCGTGAACGTCGAGGCGCTGCTCGAGGCCCTGGTGAAGCGCCTGGCGTCTGCCTAATTCCCTCCCATCTTCAAAATCGTCTGATAATGAGCGGAAGTGATGCGCATGACTGAAAGACGGGACTGCTTCAGCAGGAGGAGGCTCTGGAGCGCTGTTCGAGTCTTGATCTCAGCCAGGGGTACAGGAGAATCGAAGGCCTTCATGAATTCCAGATCCACCTGGACCCAATCGCCCTTCTTTCGGGGATCGGGGTCGGGATAGGCTTCTTTGATCACTCGAGCGATTCCAACCACCGAACGTTCATCGCCGCTGTGGTAGATCAAGGCCAAATCGCCTTTCTTGATCAATCTGAGAAAATTACGAGCCTGATAATTTCGGATGCCATCCCAATTCGTCCGCTTGTCTTTGCGTAGATCAGCAAGACTATAGGTCGAAGGTTCTGTCTTCAGAAGCCAATGAGTCGGAGATGTCATGGGATCGGGACTGATCCTCCTGTTGGGTCTCGCGGCGGCTGCCGACGCGTTCGTCTGAGATTCATCGCTTCGACGACGCAGCATGACCCTGGGCGAGCGAGAAGAGCGATAGGCCCTCAGCCCCTGCGCGTCCAGCGGGCGAGGAGTGCCGCAAGCGGAGCGGTCAGCACGATCACGGCCGCGACGGGTGCCAGGGTGTGCGCGAGGATCCAGTGCAGCGGACTGTCGCTCGGGCAGGTCGCGTGAACGGAGGCGGCGCCCAGGGCGACGCCTCCGGCGATTGCCAGAGCGGTTCCGAGGCCGGGGCGCCGCACGGCGGCGTACACGATGAATGCGCACGCCAACAGCATCGGCGCGGCGCCGAGCGTGAACGCGCGCCCGATGCATGACAGGCAAGCACCGAGATCCTCCCCGGCAGCCGGGGCGTCGCCGTGAGCGATTCCCCAGAGACCCCCTGCGACGGCCAGCACCAGGCCGAAGGCTGCCACGCGGGCGCCGAGACGAGAAGAGACCTCTCGCCCTGGAACTGCCCCCGCGAGCGCAGCGCCGATCGCGCCGAGGGCGACGAGCGCGAGCCCGGCGAATGTGGCGAGATACGGCAGAGTCAGCCACGTGCCGACGCCGCCGGCCCTCAGCCCCGGGCCTCCGAGAAGCCACTGCGCCGCCAGCGCCACCAGCCCCAGGACAACGGCGGCAGCCAGCGCCGAGCGCAGCCGGGGAATCGGGCGCACCGGCGCGAGGTCCCGCGCGAGCTCGCGGATCTCCTCTTCGGCGGTTCGCGCGGTCATGGGTCTCGCCTCACGAGTGCCCTCAGCGCCCGAACCCCTCGATGCGCCCTCACCTTGAGGGCGCCGGGGCTCACACCGACGCGCTCCGCGGCCTCCGCCACCGAGAGCCCCTCGACGTGAAGCAGCTCGACCGCCTTGCGTTGGTTCTCCGAGAGCGAGGCCAGCGCCCCCTCGAGCTCCGGCGAGAGGGCGTCCTCCCCCGGCAGCGGGGCCTGGTACGAGGGCTCGGCCACCTCCTCCAGGCTCAGCTCGTGGCGCAGACGTCTTCCGCGTGCGCGCATCCAATCGATCGACGCGTTGCGGACCACGGCCCGCAGCCAAGGCCCAAAGGGGCGCTCGGAGCGGTAGGTGTGGCGGGCCCGGTGCAAAGAGATCAATACGTTCTGCACGATGTCGTCTCGCTCGGCCGGCTCACCGACTCGACCCGCCACCTGGCGCCGGACATGGGGAAGAAGCTCGAGCAGGAGTTTCTCGTATACCACCCCGTCGCCCCCTTGGGCGGCGATCATCCAGGAGCGCCATCTGCGATCGCGCTGATCCGAGGGTTGCCGTCGGTCTTCCATACGCTCCGCTGCGGCGGGGGGTTACCCAACCGCTCTGGGGAGCGTACGTCACCCTCGACCCCCTCCGATAGCGGTCCGCCGCTTCTGAGCCGGTCTCTAGGGGCGCCGTGGAAACACCTGACGGGTGTCGAAAACGATTTGGGTCGACCGGTTCCGCCCGGCTCCCGCGCATCCGGGTCTGCAGCGGGTCCATCCGCCTGTAACCGCCGCCGCGGACGCCTCGTACTGAGGTCGATACCGGAAGAACCACAGGGGGTCGGAGATGAGAAGAACCGGGATCGCACTGGCGCTCGCCGCGGCCGCCCTGACGGGCTTCGCCACCTCGTCGCAGGCCGCGACGTGGAAGGTCGACGGCTCGCACACCCACGTGGGTTTCAGCGTCACCCACCTGTTCACCAGCGTGCACGGGCGCTTCGACGGCTTCGAGGGTGAGATCGAGTTCGACCCGGAACACCCCGAGGCCACCGTCGTACGCGGAACCATCGACGCCCGCACCGTCAACACCAACCGCGCTAAGCGCGACAAGCACCTGCGCAGCGCCGACTTCTTCGACGTCGAAAAGTACCCGACGCTCCGCTTCGAGAGCACCGGTGTCAGCGACGTCTCCGGCGACCGCGGGAAGCTTTCGGGAAACCTCACCATCCGCGGCGTCACCCGACCCGTCGTGCTCGACGTCCGCTACCTCGGACAGGGGCGCGATCCGTGGGGCAACGTCCGCGCGGGCTTCAAGGCTTCCCTGACCATCAGCCGCAAGGACTACGGACTCAACTGGAACGAGTTGCTCGAGACGGGCGGACTACTCGTCGGCGACCAGGTGGAGATCCAGATCGACATCGAGGTGATGCTCGAGTGAGCTGACCAGGCCGGTGTGCCCACGACGGCGGCCATGGAGGACAAGAGAATGGCAAGAAGTGCGAAGAAGAGCGGGCTGTTGCTGGCTTCGGCGGCGGCGGGGCTGATGGCCCTGGCCGGCGCTACCGCTGGCACGGCGATGGCGGCTGAGGCCGAGAAGATCAACTGCTACGGCGTGAACCATTGCAAGGGAACCGGTGCCTGTGGTGGCAAGGGTCACTCGTGCGCCGGGGAAAACGCCTGCAAGGGACAGGGCTACCTGAAGATCGACAAGGAGACCTGCCTCAAGATCCAGGGCGGCCGGCTGACATCGGAACCGTCGAAGGAATAGGCGGGCCATGGGCGCGAGGCGCGCAGGCTCGGCGATCGAGTGGCCCGACCTGGGCTTCGGCGCCGGGCTGCGCGCCGAGCACTACGACGACGTCCTCTCGGGGGCAACCGGCGCCGAATGGTTTGAAGCCATCACGGAGAATTACATCGACACCCACGGCCGGCCGCTCGCCGTGCTCGAAGCGGTGCGGCGAGACCACCCGCTCGCGCTGCACGGCGTCGCACTTTCCATCGGTTCCACCGATCCGCTCGACGAGGGCTACCTGCGAGGCCTCGCGTCGTTGGTCGAACGCCTCGAGCCCGCCATCGTGAGCGACCATCTCTGCTGGAGGAGCTTCGGCGGGCGCCATCTCCACGACCTACTTCCGATGCCGCTCACCGAGGAGTCGCTCGATCACGTGGTCGAGCGCGTCGACGCAGTGCAGACGCGGCTCGGACGGCGAATCCTGCTGGAGAATCCCTCCACCTACCTGGCGTGGCGCAGCTCGGACATTCCCGAGCCGGAGTTCCTGGCCGAGCTCGCGCGGCGCGCGGACTGCGGCCTGCTGCTCGACGTGAACAACGTCTACGTGAGCTCCGTCAACCTCGGCTTCGACCCGATGGCCTACCTCGACGCGATTCCGGCGGAGCGCGTGGGGCAGATCCACCTGGCCGGCTTCAGCGACCTGGGCGGCTACCTCTTCGACAGCCACAGTCGTCCCGTCAGCGAGCCGGTCTGGGCTCTCTATGCCGACGTGCTCCGGCGCATGGGCCCGCGCACCACGATGGTGGAGTGGGACGCTGAGATTCCCGAATGGCCGCAGCTGGTGGCCGAGATCGACAGGGCGCGCGCGGTTGCGGACCGCGTCTTCGCTCAGCCGGTGCCAGAGTATGCGACCGTCGCTCTCTGATCTACAGCGCGCCCTGAGCGAGCGCATCCTCGGGGGCGACGACGCGGCTATCGACGCCTGGCTGCGGGTTCCAACCGGGGTGGACCTCGCCGAACGCCTGGCCGTCCACATCGAGGGATACCCGACGCGCGTCGCCGCGGCGCTGCGCGAGGCGTTCCCGGCCGTGGCGCACATTCTCGGTGAGGGCTCCACCGCCTCGCTCGCGCGGCGCTTCGGTCCGCGGATTTCCGCGAGCCTTCGCAACCTGAACCAGATCGGGGCGGCGTTGCCGGAGTTCCTGGTGTCGGACCCACTCGCCGAAGATCTCCCCTTCCTGTCGGATCTCGCGCGATTGGAGTGGGCGGTCGTGCGCTGCTTCCACAGCGAGGTCTCGCGGCCGTTCGACCCGCGCACCGGCGAGCACTGGACCTTCGACGAATGGGAGCAGGTTCGGATCGCGTTCCAGCCCGGGTTGGCCGTGGTGCGATCCGCCTGGCCAATTCGCGAGCTTCGGGAGGCGAAGGACACGGACCGCGCGGCGATCGACATCGACCTCGTGGAACGCCCGGACCGGGTTCTCGTGCACCGGCAGGGCTTCGAGGTGGTGGTCGAGTCGATCGACGCGGTCGAATGCGAGGCCCTCGTGGGCCTGCGAGCGGGCCGGCGCCTGGGCGACGTCGCCGAGGAGCTGGCGGAGGGCGGCGCCGACCGCGAGGCGATCTCCAGCCTCTTCAGCCGCTGGGCGGCGCGGGGACTCGTGGTTTCCTGCGCTCTCTCGGCGTTCGGCGGATCGCGCGGGACGCCCTGAGCCGGAAGCGTCCGGTTGCGCTGACCCGTTGAGCCCAAGCCGGCATTTCCCCGGGGCTGACAGCTAACTGACGACAGCTAAGCGGGTGGAAACGGCGCGCTGGGTTGCAGTGACCCAGACACGAAGGCGCCCGCATGGGCTTCGCTGCCCGGGCGTCGCAGCCAGTCTGGGCGCTGCCTATCCTGGCGCCGCCTTGCGCGCCCTCGATCGACATCGACGCGGCCAGTCCGGCGGACTCGGCCGGCTCGTCGATCTCGCCAGCGTCGTGGCTCTCGGGCTCGGCGCCCTGGTCTTCTGGCACCAGCGAATCCTTGCAACGGCGGCTGGCGAACCCTTCGAGCCGCAGGCCGGGATGGGAGACCTCTTCACCTACTCCGCGCCGATGCTGGCGTCGGCGGCCGACGCGGTTCGGTCCGGTGCACTCCCCCTGTGGAATCCTTTCGTCGCGAACGGACACCCGCAGCTGGCGTCGGTGGCGGGCGGTGCGCTCTATCCTTTCCACGCGATCGCTCTGCTCCTGCCAACCCTGGTGGCCCTCGAGGTCATCGCCATCATCCACCTCGCGCTCGCCGCGGGGTTCAGCTTCGGTTTCGGGCGGGCTCTCGGGCTGGGTCGGATCCCGGCGATGGGCGCCGGGATCGCATACGCGTCCTCCGGCTTCGTCGTCGGACAGGCAACCTGGTTTCCACCGGCGCTCGAGGCCTGCGTCTGGCTTCCGCTCGCGCTCTGGTGCGTCGAGCGCATCGTCACGGGTGGAAGGCCCGCCTGGTCGGTCGGGCTCGGGCTCGCGATGGCGATGCCGATCCTGGCGGGGTGGCTTCAGAGCTGGCTCTACGCCGCGTTCGCAGTGGGACTCTACGCGGGTGCGAGTCTCGTCGCGCTGGCGCGGCGCCGCCGCTGGCTCGAGTGTCGGCGCATTGTGATGCAGCTCGCGCTCGGCGCACTGCTCGCCGCCTGCTTCGCCGCTCCGCAGCTTCTTCCCGGCATCGAGCTGCGCGGCTTGACCGGATACATGCCGGGCGGCTTGAGCGCGCGGGAGCTCATCAGTCCGCATGAACAGTGTCCGCACCCGTGAGGTTAGGGAGTTCGGCGTCACCGCTCTGATTAACGCCAAGGTACTTAAGTCTTAGTGGGGACGGTCCGACAACTATCGCCAACGAAGCCAGGGTCAAGAACATCGCAGGCCCTGCTTATGAGTCGTCATTCGGGTTCGATCGCGTCTGGCCAGATGAGGATCCCGGCAACAACAGCGCCTCTGAGCACACCCT
>JACZXC010000203.1 GCA_022571825.1 Myxococcales bacterium
CTCGCTCTCCATCATCTGATCCAGAACCTCGATCAATCGCTCCTTGGTCTCTACAGCAGCGAAGAGGTCTCGGACCCGACGCGGGTCGCGAAATTCGGGCTGGTCGAGCAGCGCGAGCCGGGTCTCGATCACCAGATCGACCGCCTCCCCATCGTCGACGGCCAGCGCCCTGGCCCCGAAATCGATGGCCCGGGCCAGGAACTGGTCCGCCTGGCGCCTCAGGAGTCGAGCCTCTTGTTCGAGGGCCTCGCGCACCTGCGGCAGGGTTCGCCCCACCACGCGCCCGTTGAGCATCGCCGCGATGCGATCCAGCTCGGCCTGATCCGCGGCCCGATCGTCTTCGATCATCCACCGCCGGGTCTCGCCCGCCTGGGACACGAGCACGACGAGGACCCGATTGCCGGAGAGACGCACCAGGCTGACGTGCTGAAGCACGACCCGGTCGAGGCGAGGGGTCACCACGAAGCCCAGCTGGCGGGTCCTCTCGGATAGGAGCTGCGACGCCACCTGAACCACCCCATCCGCCGCGGCCTCGTCGACGCTGTAGGCGATGGCCCGGCGCTCGGAGGCGACCAGTTCCGTCGGATCCAGGAGCCGGTCCACGAAGAGCCGGAGGCCCCGCTCGGTCGGGACCCGGCCCGCGGATGGATGCGGTTGCTCCGCCAGGCCCAGGCGCGTGAGGTCGACCAGCGTCGCTCGCACGCTGGCCGCGGAGATATTGATGGGGAGTAGACTCGACAGTGTCGCGGAGCCGATGGGGGTCGCCTCACCGACGTAGGTGGTCACCATCGCGCGCAGCACAGCCTCTTGGCGCGGACTCAGATCCGGGCCCGGGCTACGACTAGCTGCCTTCGAGCGCACAAAAACCTCAGAAAATCCAGATGAGAAGGGAGTACCACCGTTCGTGAGGGGACGCCACATCGGCCCCCGGGGGACCTACACGAAGCATTCGCACACGCTGTCCGAGACCCGCCGCCCTCGCGGGGTCAGACGCAGGTCCCCGGAGCCGGCCCGCTCTTCGAGGAGCCCCTCGGTCACCAGGCTCGAGATGGCCGGGTCCCAAAACGCACGCGGCGGCGCCCCGAATTCCTCAGCGAAGCGCTCCGCGTCCAGGCCGTCAACGTCCCGCAACGCGAGGAAGACGGCCTCACCGCGGGCGGTTTTCGCATCCAGCACCTCCACCGGCCCCGCCTCGGGCAGACCGCCCGCGGCGATCCCGGTCAGATAGGCGTCCAGATTGCGTGGATTCGCCCGTCGCGAACCAAACGGCGTTTCAGGGCTGATCGGTTCGGTCGAGAACGCGCCCATGCCCAGGCCCAGCACCGGGCGGCGTTGCCAGTAGCGGCGATTGTGGACGGATTCGAAGCCCGGGCGGGCGTAGCTCGAGAGCTCGTAACGCCGGAATCCAGCCCCCTCGAGCCGCGCTTCGGCGACGCCCATCATGGCCAGCGACCGCTCGATCTGCTGATCGGGATCACGTGGAACGGCCAGCTGTCCCCGCGCCGCTGCCGTGGCGAAGGGCGTTCCCGCCTCGATCGTCAGCTCGTAGGTGGACACGTGTTCGGGCTCGAAGGCCACGGCTTCGGCCAAGTCTCGTTCGAAGATCGGAAGCGTCTGGGCGGGGGCGGCGAAGATCAGATCGAGAGAGACCGCGTCGAACCCCGCCTCCCGACATGCCGACACGGACCGACGCCCCTCGTCGCCGCGGTGCGCGCGGCCCAGTCGCCGCAATACTTCGTCGTTGAAGGACTGAACTCCGAGTGAGACACGGTTCACTCCCGCCTCCCGGAAGCCCGGAAGGCGCGATCGCTCCAAGGTGCTGGGGTTCACCTCGAGGGTGACCTCGACCCGGCGGTCGGCCGCCGCCGGAGGAAAGGCCGCGTAGACCGCGGCGACGATCCGAGCGACCGATGCCGGTTGCAACAGGGACGGGGTGCCTCCGCCGAGGTAGAGGCTGGCCAGTGAGCGACCGCCGAACACCGCCATCCGCCGTTCCAGCTCGAGCAGGATCGCATCGACGTAGCCATCCTCGCGGGCGCGCCCGAGGGAACGAGCCGCCACCACGGCAAAGTCGCAGTACGGGCAGACCCGTTCACAGAAGGGGACGTGTACGTAGACGCCGACGCTGGAATCGCGCACACCGGATCCTACCCTCGACCGTGCCCGGGACGCTCACCCCGCGCTACCCTCGTTTCGTGGCCGGCCCCAAGATTCACGAGACTCACCGCGAGGTCCTTCCCAACGGACTGACGGTGCTGTTGCGGGAGGAACACCGGGCGCCGGTGGCAGAATTGCAGGTCTGGGCTCTGGTCGGATCCGCCGACGAGCGCCCCTTCGAGTCGGGACTCGCGCACTTCCACGAGCACATGCTCTTCAAGGGAACCGAGCGCCGGGGCGTCGGGGAAGTGGCCGGAGAGGTGGAAGGCGCCGGCGGCCGGATCAACGCCTACACGTCCTTCGACGTCACCGTCTATCACGCGACGCTCCCGAGCGACCGCCTTTCCGTCGGCCTGGACGTGCTGTCCGACGCCGTGCAACACGCGAGCTTCGAGCCTGCGGAGATCGACCGTGAGATCGAAGTCGTGCTCGAGGAGATCCGCCGCAGCGAGGATTCGCCCCTCAGTATTCTGGGCAATGCGGTCTTCGCCGAAGCGTACCGGTCCCACCCCTACCGCGCCCCGATCCTGGGCAGTGCCGACAGTGTTGCGAGTATCGACCGCCGGCGGCTCAGGGATTTCTTCGAGCGCTGGTACCGGCCCGACAACATGATGGTGGTGGCAGTGGGCGACTTCGAGGGCAACGCCCTCCTGGAACAGGTGCGCGCGGCCTTCGCGGGAGCGACCGCGGGCGGCGCGAGCCGCCAGCGACCCGTTGAGCCTCCCCAGACTTCACTGCGAAGTGTACTTCTGGCGCGCCCCTTCGAACGGACCCATCTCGAGCTCAGCTATCCCACGATCGGTCTCTCCCATGGGGACGCGCCCCTCGTGGACCTGCTGGCCTTTGTTCTGGGCAACGGTGACAGCAGCCGACTCGTCCGAAGTGTGAAGGAGCGCCGCGGCCTCGCCGAGCGCATCGACGCCTCGAGCTACACGCCGCTGGACCCGGGCTGTTTCTCGATCAACGTCGACACCGACCTCGAGCGCGCGGTCAGTGCGGTGGAGGCCTGCGTGAGCGAGGCGGAGCGCCTGCGGGCGGAGCCGGTCGGCGGCGAAGAGCTGCAGAAGGCCCGCGCCAACTTCCTGGCCGCGGAGCACTTCGAGCGAGAAAGCATCTCCGCGGTCGGGCACAAGCTGGGGAGCTTTGCCGCCCTGGCCGGCGATGTCCGCGCCGAAGAGCGCTACCTGGAAGCCGTCCGCGGGACCACCCCGGAAGACCTTCAACGTGTCGCCCGCCGCTATCTGGCTCCGGAGCGCCTCACGGTGGGCGCCGTCTTTCCCAGGGATGGGGCGCCGGCACTCGATCACGAGAGGATCCACGGGGCGATCCAGCGGGGCTTGGCGGCCACGAAGCAGACCTTTGCCGTGCCCCGCGAGCTCCCGGCGGCCCCCCTCATCGCGAGCCCGGTTGCCGCCCGAGGCAAATCGCCGATGGCGCCGCTGGCTCCGGCGGTTTACAGCTACGAGTTGGCGAACGGCGCGAGGCTCCACGTACTTCCGCGCCGCGATGTCCCGGTGGTGGCGATGCGTGCGGCTTTCCGGGGAGGACTTCTGGCCGAGGACGCCAGCCGCGCCGGACTCTCCAGCTTCTTGAGTACGATGTGGCTGCGCGGCACCCGCAATCGCTCCGCCGCGGACTTCGCTCGCAGCACCGAGAACCTCGCGGCGGAGATCGACGGCTTCTCGGGGCGCAGCAGTCTGGGACTCACCCTCGAAGTGACCAGCGACCGGCTCGACGCCGCCCTGGACCTGTTTGCGGAAGTGCTGCTGGAGCCCGCCTTCGACGCCGACGAACTCGAGCGCGAGCGACGCGAGACCCTGGCGGCCATTGAAAGCCGCGAGGACCGCCTGGCGCAGCGCGCGTTCCAGCTTTTCGCGGAGACACATTTTCGCGAACACCCCTATCGCCAACCCATCCTCGGAACAGCGGAAACCGTTTCCAGCTTCGATCGCGACCTGGTCGCGGGCCAGCACGAACGCCTGATCCGCGGGCGCAACTGCAGCCTCGCCGTGGCCGGGGACGTCGATCCCGACACTATCGCGCGTCGAATCTCGGCACGGCTGAGCGACCTGGCGGGAGACGCCTTCGAGACGCCCTCCCCGGCCGACGAGGCACCGCCCCGAGAGATCCGAACCGCCGAGATCAAGAAAGACCGGGCCCAGGCCCACCTGGTGATCGGTTTCCGCGGCCTCACGGTGCGGGACGAAGACCGCTACGCCCTGGATGTGATCACCCAGCTGTTGGCTGGACAAGGCGGCTGCCTCTTCCTCGAGCTGCGCGATCGCCGGAGCCTGGCCTACGCGGTGACCGCGGTGAACATCGAGGGCGTGGCGCCGGGCTACTTCGGCGTCTACATCGCAACGGCGCCGGAAAAGTTCGACGAGGCCCGTCTCGGAGTCCTCGAGGAGCTGGAGCGACTGATCCAAGCGCGGCCCCAAGAGGGACCACTCGAGCGCGCGCGGCGTTGCCTGATCGGGAATTTCGCCATCGATCAGCAGCGAAACTCCGTGCACGCGGCTCACGCCGCCATCGATGCGCTCTACGGCCTGGGCGCCGAAGCCTATCGAGGGTATCCCGAACAGATCGCGGCGGTCACCGCCGAAGACA
This sequence comes from Myxococcales bacterium, assembly GCA_022571825.1. Taxonomy (GTDB): domain Bacteria; phylum Myxococcota_A; class UBA9160; order UBA9160; family SMWR01; genus JACZXC01. The sequence goes on from JACZXC010000203.1 coordinate 4,765, forward strand.
TCCTGCGCGTGGCTCGCCGGGTGGTCGACCTCGACGCCTACACCCTGGCGGCGGTCAGGCCCTGAGCAGCACCTCGCCCGGCGCGGTGCGAAGGCAGCTGGCGGGCCATCGGCGCGAACGCCGAGCTAGGGCCCGAGCGCGAGCCCGTCGCTGCGCGGGTCCGTGCCGCCGGTGTGCCAACCCGTCTCCGGGTCGATCGCGATCGCCTGGGCGCTCGACCAGTTGCGCGCCGAGATCTCGACGCGGTGACCGCGGCTCCGCAAGGCCCGGACGACGTCCTCGGCGGTTGCGGTCTCCACGAATAGCGTGTCGGGCACCCATTGGTGATGGAATCGCGGCGCCGCAACCGCCGCCTGAATGTCCATTCCGTAGTCGACCAGGTTCAGGATCGACAGAAGCACCGCGGTGATGATGCGGGGCCCTCCCGGGCTTCCGGTCACCAGGGCGAGGCGACCGTCTTTCAGCAGGAGGGTCGGGGTCATGCTCGAGAGCGGCCGCTTGCCCGGCGCGATGGCGTTCGCGCCCCGGGTGTCGACCAGCCCGTACACGTTGGGCTGATTCGGCGCCTTGGCAAAGTCATCCATCTCGTTGTTGAGCAGGATCCCCGTCCCCGGAACGGTGATGCCCGAACCGAAGGCGGTGTTGATCGTCCCGGTCATCGCGACCGCATTCCCCTGACCGTCCGTGACCGATAAGTGCGCCGTGCCCGAGTCGTCCAGCGGCAGTCCCGGGCCCCGCACCCGGATCGCCCACTCGCCGCGGGTCCAGGCCGACGGCGGGCGGCGCCACCAGGGGGGATTGATGCGGGCGCGCAGGGCCGCGGCATAGGGCTTCGCGGTCAGGCGCTCGACGGGAACCTCGACGAAGTCGGGGTCGCCCAGATAGGCCGCCCGATCCGCGAAGGCGAGCTTCATGGCCTCGGCGATCGGGTGCAGGCTGGCCGACGAGCCCGCGGGGCGACTCGATAGATCGAATCCCTCGAGGATGTTCAGCATCTCGATCAGAATCGCGCCTCCGGACGACGGCGGCGGGAACGAGACGACCTCGAAGCCGCGATAGGTTCCCCGCACGGGGGGGCGCTGCTTGGGGCGGTAGCCGGCGAGGTCGGCCGCGGTGAGCAGCCCGCCGGTCGCCTTCATCTCGTCGGCGATCGCGTCCGCGATGGAACCGCGATAGAAAACTTCGTCCCCCCCCCGCGCGATGCGTTTCAGGGTGCGTGCCCAGTCCTTCTGCCCCAGGCGCCAAC
>JACZXC010000204.1 GCA_022571825.1 Myxococcales bacterium
CACGGGTTGGAGTTCGAAGCACTGGGCCTGGAGGGCTGCACGCTCTTCTACCGCCGCCGTGGCGAAGACATGCCTCTGGTCGAGATACCCGAGGACGCCTCGGCGGATCGCGAGGCCAAGGTGCGAAAAGCTCGTGTGCGCCTGCTCGAGAAGGCGATGGAAAAGTATCGCTTCCGCTTCGAGCCGTTGTGCGCGCCGGACGAACCCCTGGTCGAGAACGGGCGGCTCGCGGGCCTGCGCTTCCGGCGCACCCGCATGGAAGGCGGGAGACCTGTCTCCACCGACGAGACCTTCGAACGGCGCGGGCCCTACGTCATCAGTTCGATTGGAAGCATTCCCGAGCCGATTCCGGGCATCGCGATGAAGGGAGAGCTCTTCGACTTCAAGAACTGGGACCTCGGCCGGCTGGAGGGGTATCCGACGGTCTTCGCCACCGGAAACGTTGCCACTGGAAAGGGCAACATCGTCGCCTCGCGCAAGCACGCCAAGTACGTGGGCGAACGCGTGATCGAGGCCTTTCTCGGCCTCGGCGAAGAGGGCCACGCCGGGGAAGACGCCCTCGCCGACGCGGCCCGGGTCGGCGCGCGCGAGGAGGCCGAGGTGGTGGCCGAGGGAATCACCGTTCAACCGCCGATTCGTCCCGATGCCCTCGCATCCATCCGGGCACGCGTCGAGGAACGCCAACGGGCCGTCGGCTACCAGGGGAACTACGCCCGCTGGATCGAACGTGTCACCCCGCCCGACCTCGGGTAGCGCGCTCCGATGCGGCATTGCGTACGGCGGGGAACGCCCCCGGATGCGACGAGAGGGGCTTCGGCTCATGGCTCGCCGATACTGGATGGCCCCGGCCAGACGTCACTCCCCTCGTCCGAAGGCGCCCAAGGCCGGAGGCCGCGGGAGTCGGCAGGCTGGGAGCACGAGCGATCAGCGAGCGCAAGGCCCGGCCGGGCTAGCTCTCGACGAAGTTCTTCAGGATTCGGCTGCGGCTCGGGTGGCGCAGCTTGCGCAGGGCCTTCGCTTCGATCTGACGGATCCGTTCGCGGGTGACCGAGAAGTCCTGCCCGACTTCTTCCAGGGTGTGGTTTCCCTTCTTGCCGATGCCGAAACGCATCTTGAGAACCTGCTCCTCGCGGGGAGAGAGGGTCCCCAGGATCTTGCGCGTATTCTCCGCGAGGTTGGCGATGAGAATCGCCTCCTGGGGACTCGTCACACTCTTGTCCTCGATGAAATCCCCCAAGTGGCTGTCGTCATCCTCGCCCACCGGTGTCTCGAGGCTGATCGGCTCCTTCGCGATCTTGAGGACCATACGCACCTTGTCCACCGGAAGATCCATTTTCACACTGAGCTCCTCGGCGATCGGCTCCCGGCCGAGTACCTGGACGAGGTAGCGCGTGGCGCGAACCAGCTTGTTGATGGTTTCGATCATGTGGACGGGAATGCGAATCGTTCGGGCCTGGTCGGCGATGGCGCGGGTGATGGCTTGGCGAATCCACCAGGTGGCATAGGTCGAGAACTTGTAGCCCCGCTGGTACTCGAACTTGTCCACGGCCTTCATCAGGCCGATGTTGCCCTCCTGGATCAAGTCCAGAAACTGAAGGCCTCGGTTCGTGTACTTCTTCGCGATCGACACCACCAGCCGCAGGTTCGCCTCGACGAGCTCACGCTTGGCTTCGAGCGCTCTCGCGCTGGCGGCGTCCAGGCGCGCGAGGGCGGCGGTGATGTCGGCGCTTCCCATGCGCGCGTCCGATTCGATCTTGCGGACGGCGCGATCGATGCCGTCGAGGGCCGTGAGTATTTCGGTCACCCGGGCGAGATCGCCGCCCAGGGCCTCCAGCGCGGCCTTCCCCTTCGGGCTGCGGCGGGTCGAGAGCAGGGCCTGCTCCCGGAATTGCGCGGGGCTCAGGGAGAAGGGAGACGTCGTCTGGCGGACCCGCGAGCGCAATCGCCACAGCTCCTGCCCCAGCTCGCGCAGCTGCTGGGCGAGATCGTTGAATCGGGCCTTGGCGAACCGCGTTTCGCGCAACAACCGCACCGCCTGGCCATAGAGCCCTTCGATCTCACCCCGCAGCCGGATTCGCGTCTCTTCGCTGGTGCGGCGGTTCGCGATGGCAGAAAGCTTCTTCGAAATCTCGGCATCGATCCGCTTGATCCGGGTCACCTTGACGAAGTAATCGCGACGGCGCTCTTCCCGCGTGTAGACCGGCTCGATCTCGTCCAGGCCGTCGAGCACGTACTTGAGTTCGATGGTGTTCTTCTTGAGCCGTTCCGCGATCTGCACCACCTCGCGCAACGCGAACGGAGTTCCGAGGACAGCGAGCTGGCGGGCGTGCTGACCCGCTTCGATGCGCTTGGCGATGGCGACCTCGCCCGCCCGGGTGAGCAGCGAGACCTGGCCCATCTCGCGCAGATACACACGCACCGGGTCGTTGGTCGGGCCGTCATCGACTCCGGCATTGCGCCGGCCGCCGATCGAAATCCCACGGCGCTCCGGTGCCGCCTTCCGCTCGGGCTCGTCGACGACGCGGATGCCGTGTTCCCCGAGCAGGGCCTTGGCTCGTGCCAGAAGGTCGCTGCGGTCGGCGAGTGTCCCGGTCACGTCATCGAGTGTCAGGTAACCCTGACGCCGGCCCCGATCGAGCAGCCCGCGCACGATATTGTGTTCGACCCCGTCCGCCACTCCGGTGCGGCTCGTTCCATTGCCGGACGAGCCGTTTCCGCGTTTGGCAGACGGCTGCTTTCGACTGGGCTGTTTGTGAGCAGGGGGGTCGGTGACGTCGTGGGTCATGGGGGGTTCCTCTCGACGATCCAGATCGTAGTGCAGACGTGTGCCTATGGCTTCATGATTGCGACCCCAATTCTGGGGGGCCGGAAACATTTCGAACGGCTCGACGCCGCAATTCATCCTTCTTGCGCAAAAGAGAGATCGCATCTGCACTCGATTCGCGCATCTTCTGCGTCATCGCCCGGTCTTCCCGCCGTCGTCGATCCCGACGCAGGCGGCCCAGCGTGTCGTCTACCGTGCGGCTCGCGGCGGACTCGTCCCGGGGGTATTCGCTCACGGCCAGAGACCACAGCAGCGTGCGCGCCTCCGGGCCCAGGCGCTGGGCGATCTCCTCGATTGCAACGCCGCGAGGCTCCGCCGCGGCGTCGATCAGGGCCAGGATCAGCTCGGCGGTCGCACCCGGCGCCATCAGCTCCCCGAACTCGTCGCGATCGATTCGGTTCGCCAGGTGGGGATGCTCCACCAGACTGCGAGCTAGCTCTCGCAGGAGGCGCGGCTCAGGACCGCTCCGGCGCACCTCCACCGGAACCGCTTCCGCCGGGTCTTCGCCGCGGGCGGCGGCGCGCACCGCGGCCTCGACGTGATGGGCCTCGGTCCCCGCCGCCAGCGCGAGACGCCGGCCGTATTCGCTGCACTCGACGGGATCGCGGACGAGGGCCAGAAGCTTCGCCACCGATGCGACCGCGTCGGCCTTCTCCCAGGGTGTGCCGCACCCGCGCGCCACGGCCCGCTCGATCACCACGTCCAGGGCGCTTCGCGCCTGGTCGACCCGAGCCCGCAACGCTTCGGCGCCCTTGCGCTCGAGACAGCTATCCGGATCTTCACCCGATGGCAGGATCGCTACGCTAACGCGCAGCCCCTGCGGCAACAGGACTTCCAGCGCCCGCTCCGTGGCACGCTGACCGGCTTCGTCGCCATCGAAGAGCAGCACGACCTGGCGGGTTCGACGACGGAGGGACTGGGCATGATCCACCGTCACCGCGGTTCCACAGGTGGCGATCACGCCCTCGACGCCGACGCGATGCAGGGCGATCAGATCGAAATAACCCTCGACTACCACCACGCGTCCAGTTCGCCGAATCGGCTCGAGTGCGTGGGGAAAGCCATAGAAGACCTGACGTTTGCGAAAAAGCGGGCTCTCGGGGGTATTGAGGTATTTCGGCTCTTGATCCGAGGCCAGCGCGCGACCGCCGAAGGCCACCACCCGCCCGCGGACGTCTCGAATTGGAAATATTACGCGTCCCCGCAGCCGGTCGTAGTAGCCGCCGGAGTCTCGGGGCGCGAGCAGCCCCGCCCGCTCACCGTCCTCGGCGGCGATGCCGTGTTCGCGCAGCGCCTGGACGATGAAGTCCCAGCGGTCCGGGGCATAGCCGATGCCGAATCGGGCAATGGTCGGGGCGTCCAGACCGCGCCGGGCGAGGTAGGCGGCACCCGGACTCCCCGGCGCCGCCAAAGCGGCGCAATAGCGCGAATGGGCCAGGTCGTTGGCGGCGCGCAGACGCTCCGCCAGGCCGGACCCGCCCTCCGCGGTCTCTGGAATCTCGATCCCACAGTCGCGGGCAAGGGTTCGCGCCGCCTCGGGGAAGGTCAGATTCTCGATCTTCATCAGAAAGGCGATCGCGTCGCCACCTTCGTGACAGCCGAAACAGTAGAAGTTTCCGCGATCGGGGTTGACGTTGAAAGAGGGAGTCTTCTCGTCGTGGAAGGGGCAGAGACCCTTGTGGCTGCGACCCGCTCGTTTCAGGGTGACGAAGCGACCGACGAGGTCGACCAGGTCGACGCGGTCACGGAGCTGCTCGATTGCCTCATCGGGAATTCGGCCCAACTGCTGCTCCCGATTAGCGCGCCATCCTTCTCATTTTCTTGAGGGCGCGTTTGCGGGCCGCGGCCGCCTTCTTCTTCTTGCGGACGCTCGGCTTATCGTAGTATTCGCGGCGCTTCAGCTCGCTCAGGATCCCCGCCTTCTCGCACTGCTTCTTGAAGCGCTTCATGGCGACTTCGAAGGGCTCATTCTCGCGGAGCTTGATGACAGGCAACCTGCGTTGCTCCCCTTGATGAGACCGCACCCGGCGAAGCGTTACGGTTCTTGTGAGTGGACGCGGCGAACTGAAAACTCCCGAAAAGACGCCAGCTTCGAGCCACTTGCCGGCGAACTTCGCACTCTAGCGTACCCCCCTGGGCCCATCAACCGATGGCACACGCACCGGAATCCCGAGCTTCGCAAGCTGCTCCTTCACCTGTCCCACCGTCGTCTCACCGAAATGGAAGATCGACGCCGCCAGCGCGGCCTGTGCGCATCCCCCTTCGGGCCCATCGTCCAAGGCGATCGCCATGTCGTCGGCGCTCCCACCTCCCCCAGACGCAATCACGGGTACCGAGACGGCCGCTGTGACCGCGCGCAGGAGAGGGATGTCATAGCCTAGCTTCGTTCCATCGCGATCCATGCTTGTCAGCAGGATTTCGCCGGCGCCGGCGTCCGCCATCTGCTTGGCCCAGGCGACGGCGTCGATTCCCGTGGCTCGCCTCCCGCCGTGGGTGAATACTTCCCAGGCACACTGCTGTGCAGCGCCTGCCGGTCGATGACGCCGTGCGTCGATGGCGACAACCAGGTTCGCGCTGCCGATTCGCACGGCCGCTTCACCGATCAGGTCGGGATTCTCCACCGCCGCCGTCATGATCGAGACCTTGTCCGCGCCGGCATTGAGAAGATCGCGAATGTCCTGGAGAGAGCGAACGCCCCCGCCCACCGTGAGAGGCATGAAGACCGTCTCCGCCGTGCGCACCACGACGTCGAGCAGGATTCCCCGGCCTTCGTGGCTCGCCGTGATGTCCAGGAAGATGATCTCGTCGGCTTCCTGTTCATCGTACAAACGCGCCACCTCGACGGGATCACCGGCGTCCACGTGATCGATGTAGCGGACGCCTTTCACGACGCGCCCCTGGTCGACGTCCAGGCAGGGAATGATCCGCTTCAAGAGCACGAAAGAGCCTCCAGGGCGCGGCCCAGATCGATGGCGCCCGTGTACAGGGCGCGGCCGACGATCGCGCCGGAAACCCCGCGATCGACGAGCGACGCGGCGCGCCGCAAGTCGCTATCGGAGCGGATACCGCCCGAGACGATCACGGGGATCTGCACCCAGGCGGCGAGTTCTTCGGTGGCCTCGAGGTTGGGGCCCGCCAGGGTTCCA
>JACZXC010000205.1 GCA_022571825.1 Myxococcales bacterium
GGGCCTTGGCCACATTGGCTCGACCTTCCGCAGCAGCCGTCTTCTCGTCCTGAGCCGCAGCTTCCGCACGAGCGAAGGCCGCCGTGGCCTTCATCTGCGCATCCCGCACGTTGCCGATCTGCTCCAGGATCTTCGGCTCGTAGGCGAAGTCATCCGGGAAGAACAGCTGCGTCACCTCGATCCCGTAGGAGTCGAGAGTGTTGACCTTGCGCATTCGGTTGCCGTCCTCGTCGACCTTGACACGAACGATCCGCTGAGTCGTGATCTGGTTGGTGATCGGGTTCAGGGCTTCGACTTCCTCGGACTCCGTCAGGTAGATCCCGTTCTGGAGCTGGTCCAGAGCCAGCTGGGAAAGCTCGGCCTTCCCACCTGAGTAGGACTCTTCGGAGGTCATCAGTGCCGCACTCAGTACCACCGCCTCACGAATGGCCGGCTTGAGCAGGCCACTGGCGACGGAGCCATAGGAGCGGAACTTGTTGTGGATCCTCAGCAGGCCGGTCTCGTCGATGGGGATGTCGAAGCGAGCCGAACCGGAGATCTTGGCCGTACCCCCGTCACTGAAGCGCACCGGGATCGAGTGCCCTGCGAGCGTCTCACCGCCGACTGCGGCGGACTCGCGGTTGTCCGAGAAGACGTAGGTACCCGCCTGCTTGTACTCGGTGAGGGTGCCGAGGCACTGGCAGAAATAGCCGGGATCCGAGATCACGGTCAGCGTTCCCGCGGGGAAAGCCTGCTTGACCTGCATGAAACCGGCATTGTTCTCCTCGAAGGCCTTGGTTCCGAGGATCAGGGCGAACCCTGCGAGGACGGCAAAGCCAATCCCCTGAATGATTGACTTGTTTCCCGCAAACATTGACTTGTTCACGTCGATTCTCCTTGATTTTCTTTTGGATCGATCGATGCTGGGAGGAAGCCTGACCTGGCCCCCGTGGTAGTCCGCTCGCTATGGTAGGCTTTGTTCCGCCGCCCGGGGGGGGGAGCCAAGCCATTCCCGGCGGTGGGCTCCGTCCGTCAACATCCCGGGCCCACCAAGCGCCTGGCGAAGAGCGGCCTCCGCTCCAGGGCGCTCCGCCGGTTCCGAACCGCCCTACGCGCATCCGGATCGCTGCCGCGGTCCTGCTTCGGCTTGCCTGGGGGTGCGGAGGGACACACGGAGCTGGCGAGGGAGTAGACAGGAGCCCGCGCCCAGGAGGGGTTCGCGGGGCACGGGATCTCCCCGACCCAGGCGACGCTACTGGGTGCGGCCGTCCTCGAGTTGTGGAACTTAGGCGAAGTCGTCCATCCAGCGGCGTAAAGAGACGCTGAATCCGGCCGCGTTGCGGTGTCCGCCGCCGCCGAACTCGCCCGCCAGCTTCGATACGTCGAGGTCTCCGATCGAGTAGAGCGTGGCGTCGACCCGATCGCCGGAAATTCGATAGACCAGACCCCAGGGCCGGCCGAAGCGGGCGCGTTTCGCGAGCTCGTGACCCAGCGCGCTGCGAAGGTTCGGCGAGTTTACCGCGTCTACGCGGCGGGTTCCCAAGGCCACGGGATGCGCTGTCTGTAGGGTCCGGGTCACCTCGATGCGGTTGGCGCGCACGATCGGCTCCCCTTCACGGGCCAGACTCTGGATCGGCCGGGAGGCGAGATCGTCCCAGACCGCGAACTCCCGGGGGTAGGAGCCGATGGCCGCGTTGATCTCTTCGGACCGGGCGAGCTTCCAGTTCCAGAGATCCTGATCTTCCACATAGGCGAGCAGGTCGGGCGGCGGCTCCTCCGGGTGGAAGTATTTCCAGGCGAGGACGGCGCCGGAGTGGTCGAGGTCGAAATGGACGGTGTGCGCGCTGCCCGCCAACAGGTTTTCCAAGCCGAGGTCCGCCGCGTACCGATCCCGCGCCGAGAGATGATGATCGAGCAGGATGAACTCCGCCGCGACCTCCGCAAACTCCCGAATCGTCTCGTTGGGCGGTGCAATGTCGACGAAGACGACCTGGTCACCCTCGAAATCGAGGGGATCCAGCGGATCATTGTGGCTGTGGGGGATGAAGCGCCCATCGACACCCCATGCGCGCCAGAGCGACCATGCGGCCCCGAAGCCGTCGGGACAACCCGCGTGAAAGAAGCAGGTGCGTTTCACGCCCGGTAGGTTAGCCCATTGCACTTCCCACCCGCGCCGCTTCACTCACCGGCAGTCTGGGTGCAAGTGAACCCTGATCCGAAATTAGAAAGGAGCCCCAGATGCTGGCGAGGGGGGCTTCGGCTCATGGCTCGCCGGTACTGGATGGCCCAGGCCACACGCCATTCGCCAGGCCGCATCCCGGCTAAGCGTCTTCTCCAGCGGCGCGGGCGCGGGCGAGCATCGTCTTCTCGTCGTGTTCGAGATGTCGGAGCGCCAGCGCGAGAAACGAGACGGACAATCCGCACACCACCAGCGACCAGCGCATGGCCGCCGGCAGGTCGCCGAGTGCATCCGACAGCTGACCGATCACGTAGGGACCCAGGGCGAAGCCCACGAGGGTGAGTACCAGGATGTAGGCGGCCGAGGCCACGGCGCGCATGCGCGGCAGCACCAGATCCTGCACCGTGGAGGCACCGGCGCCGATCCACATCGCGGTGAGGAAGGTGAGCGGAAAGTTGATCACGTAGGCCAGCGTCACGTTGTCGGTCGTCAGCATCCACAGAGCCAGCGGAATCGGAAGAACGGCGGCCAGCAACCCCACGTACAGGCGGCCGCCGTGGACGCGCCGCCGCAGGCGATCCGCCAGCAGTCCCCCGAAGGTAACACCCAGCAGCCCGGCGACCGCCGCCGTCGTCCCCACGATCACACCAACTTCTCCGCTGTCCTGACCGTGGACGCGGATGAAGAACGGCGGCGTCCAGCCCCCGATGCCATAGCCGACGAAGGCCAGGAACGAGAAACCCAGGCCGGCGTAGCGAAGCGAAGGGCTTCCGAAGATGAGCGCCGCTGCGGGAGGGTCGCGTAGGCCCAGGCCCTGGGCCCAGGAGACGGTCGCGTAGGCGCCGAGACCGAGTGCCATCCATTGCAACGGGTCTCCGGTGACGCGGATCAGCACCGCCGCGCCCGCAGCGATGGAAGCCGCGGCGACGAAGTTGTTGAGGAGGCCTCGTGATCCGGCGCCTCCGCGCCACAGGTGGAACACGGTGAAGGGCGGCACCACCGCGCGCAGCTCGCGGAAGAACTCGCGAAAAGGGTGACGCTCGGGCGGGGTGAAGATCCCGTCGGCGGCGCCGCGCCGCGGCTCGCGCAGGGTCCGCACCCAGATGGCCGCCAATAGGCCCGGAAGTCCAACCGCGAGATAGGCGGCCTGCCAGCCCTCCAGCCCAAAGGGTCCCGTCCCCGCCGGAAACGCTGTCTTCCAGCGGTCTACCACCTGGCCGCCGATCAGCAGTCCCAAGCCGGCACCGATGTAGATCCCGCTCGAATACAGGGAAAGCACCGTGGCGCGAGCAGCGGCGGGGAACGAGTCCATGAGCATGGAGTAGGCGGCGGGGGTGGCACTGGCCTCGCCCACGCCTACCCCGATGCGCGCTGACGCGAGTTGGGAGAAGCTGCGCGCGAGGCCGGACACCGCTGTCATCAGGCTCCAGAAGGCGAGCCCGATGGAGATCAGCGATCGTCGGTTCCAGACGTCGGCGAGCCGACCGAGCGGAATGCCAAAGACCGCGTAAAAGACGGCGAAGGCGGTTCCGTACAGGAATCCGATCTGGGAGTCACTCATGCCCAGGTCGGCTTTGATGTCCTCGGCCAGGATCGTGATGATGTTGCGGTCGAGAAAGTTCAGGACGTAGACGACGACCAGGACCGCGAGCACATAGCGCGAATACCCGCCGCCGAGTTCGGCGGGGTCGGCGCCGCCGCTTTCGACTTCCGCCGGGCGCGGGTCCGTTTCTGCGCGCGTACTCAAGGCGGGCGCATTCTAACCCTGATCCGCGTGTGACAAGGAGCCTCGGATGAGCCGAAGCCCGGTTCGCCAGATCTGAGGCTCTCCCGGCGGTACACAATGCCGCATCGCGGCCGACCGGATACGTCGGAGCGCTGCGGCCCTGGTTCGCCGGTAGCCGGGGTCCAGGGTACGCTCGGCGCTTCTGGAGATCCCCGCGTGTTCAACCTCCCGGCACACACTGCCCTGGTCTGCCGCAACCTCGTCTGGCCAAGTGGATGGCTCGATGCCGTCGAGCGCGTGCACGTCGATCCCTATCCGTGGCTTCTGGAGAGCACGCTCAACGACACGCGGTTGGGGCGTTACTCGTTTGCGGGTGCCGATCCCTACGCGGTCGTCCGCGCCTGGGGGACGCGAGTCGAGATCGAGTGTCGGCGCGCCTCACGCCCGGGGTGGCCGCTCGGGCGCCATCGCGTCGAGTGTGATCCCCTCGAGGCGCTGCGATCATGGCTCCCGCCCCGTCCTGCGGCCGCCGACACCGTGTCGTTCCCGTTTGCCGGGGGGGCCGTCGGCTTCCTGGGCTACGCGCTGGCGGAGAGGATCGAGCCGGTCCGACTCCACGGTCGGGACGACCTCGGTCTTCCCGACCTCGCGCTGCTCCTGGTGGATCGGCTGATTGCCATCGATCACCGGAACCAACGGCTCGTCGTCATCGGCCTGGGATTCGGTGCCGACCCTCGGAGCGCGAGTCGCGCCGCCGCGCGCTCCGCCGATGAGTTGTGTGGGCGCCTTGAGTCGCCCCCGGCGTCGCGTCGCTCGCCGCGGGGTGACCGAGCCTCGTATCAGGGGAATCCGCTCGACGACTTCGACCAGAGCGCCCACGCCAAGGCCGTGGATCACATCGCGGAGGAGATCGAAGCCGGAAACGTCTACCAAGCCTGTCTGACCTACCGCATCGAGCGCGACTGGCATGGCGATGCGTGGAACCTCTACCGAAGACTGCGCCGCCTCAACCCGGCGCCCTTTGCCAGCTTCTTCGAGCTGCCCGAGGCCGCGATCGTGACGAGTTCTCCCGAGCGTTTCCTCCGCTTGTCTTCCGATCATCGGGTGGAGTGTCGTCCCATCAAGGGCACATGCCCGCGAGATCGCAGCCCAGCCGAGGACGCCCGGCGACGACGCATGCTGCGCCATTCCGAGAAGGATCGCGCGGAGAACCTGATGATCGTGGATCTGGTGCGGAACGATTTGGGACGCGTGTGCGAGATCGGAAGCATCGAGGTTCCCGAGCTCTTCGCCATCGAGGACTACGCTTCGGTGTTTCAGATGGTATCGACGATCCGCGGTCGGCTCCGCCCCGACTGCGACGTGGTAGACCTGTTGCGGGCGACCTTCCCCCCCGGATCGATGACGGGGGCGCCCAAGCTCGCCGCCATGCGGATTCTGGATCGGCTCGAGCCGGTCCGCCGCGGCATCTATTCCGGTGCGATCGGCTACCTCGACGTCCGTGGCGGCGCCGATCTCTCGGTGGTGATCCGCAGCATCCTGCTGCGCAACGGCCGGGCCTACGTTCACACGGGAGGCGCGATCGTCGCCGATTCCGACCCCGCCTCGGAATGGCGCGAAACCCTCGCCAAAGTCCGCCCCCTCCTCGCTGCACTCGACGGCGACGGTCCTTCAACCGACACTGCCTGAAGTTGCGGACGGTCCTGGATTCAAGCCGGGTTGGCGGGTGCTGTCACGCGACCTGGCCGCCGTCGATCGAGAACGCCGCGCCGTTGACGTAGCCGGCCTCGTCCGAAGCCAGGTAGGCCACGGCGGCGGCGATTTCCGGAGGCTTGGCGAGGCGGGGGCTCAAGATCATGCGCTGCAGCAGGTGCGGGTCGGCGTCCTCGACCGGAACGAACCCGCGGGACATGGGTGTGTCGACGCCGCCGGGGCAGACACAGTTCACGCGGATGCCCCGGCGTCCATACTCGACGGCCAGTTCCCTGGTGAGCGTCACGACCCCGCCCTTGGAAGCTGCGTAGGCCGAGGTGTAGGCGACGCCGACGAGGCCCGCCGAGGAGGCGGTGTTCACGATGTTTC
>JACZXC010000206.1 GCA_022571825.1 Myxococcales bacterium
GGTGGGCGGAAAGCTCGTGTTGATCGGGCTCATGGGCGGAGCCCAGGCGGAGATCGGTCTGGGTCCGCTTCTGATGCGGCGGCTTCAGGTGATCGGGTCGACGCTGCGGGCACGGCCCGTCGAGGAGAAGGCGTCGATCGCATCGGCATTTCGGGCGCGATTCGGCCCTTCCCTTGAGAAGGGCGGGATCCGGCCCATCGTCGATCGGGTTTTCCCGCTGGAGGAAGCGGCGGCGGCCCACCGGCTGATCGAGGCGAGCGAGCACTTCGGAAAGGTCGTGCTCCAGGTGGCGTGATTCGTGCGCCGTCTGGGCACGGTCGAATGATTGGCAATCTTCGGGGTCTGGGTGCCGGGTTGTTGATCGCCCTGGTCGCGACGGAGGCGGCCTGCGGCGATCGCGATCGGCCCGCCGGGGCGATCGAGGGCGGGCGTCGTCCCCGGGCTCTGGTGGTGTCGCGCGCCGCCTCCCAGCGAGCCGCAGCACCGGCCGCTTCGAAGCGGATCCTTTTCGGGGACCTTCACGTTCACACGACGTACTCGATCGATGCTCTCGTCTTCTCCCTGTCGCTGTTCGGGGGGGAGGGAACCCACCCCCTCGCCGACGCCTGCGACTTCGCACGCCACTGTTCGGCCCTCGACTTCTTCTCGATCAACGACCATGCGGAGGGGTTGACGCCGGAACGCTGGGAACGAACCAAGCAGAGCATCCGGGAGTGCAACGCCCTCGCCGGCGATCCCGAGGATCCGGACCTCGTGGCGTTCGTGGGCTGGGAATGGACCCAGGCCGAGGGGACGCCCGAAGCCCACTACGGCCACAAGAACGTAATCTTTCCGGGACTCTCGGACGAGGAGCTTCCCGCGCGGCCGATCACCTCTCTGCCCCCGGGCACCATGGGCCGGGCCCGAGGAGCATGGCTGCTTCGAGGGCTTCAGGTCATCGGGGCTTTTGGATGGGACAACGCCGCCGACTTGCTGTGGCTGATCCAACGACTGACCGAGGTTCCGGACTGCGAACTCGGCGTCGATTCGCGCCGGCTCCCCCCGGACTGTCGCGAGAACGCCTCGACCCCCGCAGAACTCTTCGAAAAGCTCGCCCAGTGGGGCTTCGGGACTCTCGTCATCCCCCACGGTCTGGCCTGGGGCAAGCACGCGCCTCCGGGGGCGCGCATCGACAATCAGCTGTCGCGGGCCCAGCATGTGGCCGAGCAGCAACGTCTGATCGAAGTGTTCTCGGGCCACGGCAACAGCGAAGAATTCCGAACCTGGCGGGAGCTCGAAACCGATCACGAGGGCGAGCCCGTATGCCGGGAGCCCACGCCGGACTTTCTTCCCTGCTGCTGGCGCGCCGGTGAGATCATGCGTTCCCGCTGCGGCGATCTTCCCGAAGCGGAGTGCCAAGCGCGGGTCGAGGAAGCGCGGCACCTGGCCTCAAAGGCGAAGAACTCGCCGCACCGGGTGTTCCCGGATACCCGTCCCGAGGACTGGCTCGACTGCGACCAGTGCCGGGATTGCTTCAAGCCGGCGATGAATCTGCGTCCGGGCCAGACTGCCCAGTACAGCCTCGCGATCTCGAACTTCGAATCTCCGAAGCCGCTCCGCTTTCGCTGGGGGTTCATCGCATCCAGCGACGATCACCGGGCGCGTCCCGGTACGGGCTACAAGCAATTCGCCCGGCCGCGGATGACCGATGCGCGAGGTTTCCAGTCGCCGTGGGTCGACCGCCTCTCGCGTCGGTGGATCATCGGCCGTCAGCGAGACGCGCAGCGGGCCCAGGCAGTGTCCGAGGAAGTGCGCGGGTTTCGCGACCTCCTCGACGTCGAGCGCGTCGCCAGCTTCATGTATCCGGGCGGGCTGGTGGCGGTCCACGCCGACCATCGGGACCGCCGCGGGATCTGGGATGCCCTGGTTCGCCGCGAGGTGTACGGGACGAGTGGCCCGCGCATCCTGCTCTGGTTCGATCTGCTCAATGCGGCCGGTAGTCCCGCGCCCATGGGCAGTGCCGTCGTCCTGAGCGAGGCCCCGCGCTTCGAGGTGCGGGCGGTCGGGGGGTTCGTCCAGAAGCCCGGCTGTCCCCCGGAGAGCCGCGGGGCTCTCTCCGCGCAACGTCTCGAACGGCTGTGTCAAGGCGAGTGCTACCACCCGTCGGATGAACGACACCCCATCGTCGCCATCGAGGTGGTCCGCATCCGACCCCAAGCCCGTCCCGGCGAAGACGTGGCGCCGCTGATCGAAGACCCCTGGCGGCGCTTTTCCTGCGAGCCTGCGGCGGCGGGCTGTGTGGTCGAGTTCGAGGATCCCGACTACCTCGCCGACGGCCGCGATAGCGTCTATTACGTTCGCGCCCTGCAGGAGGAGACCCCGGCGATCAACGCGGCCAACCTTCGTACCGAGTTCGACGCGGCGGGGCGGGCGCTGCGCACGACGCCCTGCCACGGGAACTATCGGACTGCGTTCGCGGACGACTGCCTGGCTCCGATCCGCGAGCGCGCCTGGTCCTCGCCGATCTTCGTCGACCAGCCGGCCCACACGGCTCGGGCTCCCGGGGGTCCTGATTGAACCCTCCGTCGATCCGGGTGTCGATCCAGTATGCTCGGGTCGCCACCGAGGAGATCCGAGATGGAGCTGACCTACACCGCGGACGAGGAGGCCTTCCGACTCCGGATCCGGGACTGGATCGCGAAGAACCAGCCCCAGTCTGAGGGTCGCCCGGGCACCGAGGAGCTTCGCCGCTGGCAGCGCCGCCTGCAGGAGGCGGGGTTGCTGGGGGCCGCGTGGCCGAAGGAGCACGGCGGGGGAGCGCTGACTGCCATGGAGCAAGCCATCCTCAACGAGGAGTTCGCCCGGGCCGACGCGCCCCCTCCCCTCGGTTTCATGGGGATTTCCTGGGTCGGTCCCGCGATCCTGCGCTTCGGCACCGAGGAGCAGAAGCGGCGATTCGTCCCGCCGCTGCTCGCCGGAGACGATGTCTGGGCGACGGGCTATTCCGAGCCCAATGCGGGCAGCGACCTGTACAACACCCAGACCCGTGCCGTTCGCGAGGGCGACGAGTATGTGATCAACGGTCAGAAAGTCTGGACCAGCCTGGCGCACGTTTCGAACTGGTACTTCCTGCTGGTGCGGACCTCGAGCGAGGGTCACAAGGTCGCGGGGCTCTCGGTCTTGCTGGTGCCGCTGGACACGCCGGGGATCGAAATTCGACCCACCCAGATGATCACGGGGGGTTCGGAGTTCAGCGAGGTGTTCCTCCAGAACGTCCGCGTTCCGGTCGACTCGATTCTCGGTGAGGAGGGGCAGGGCTACGACGTTGTATCCAGCGCTCTGATCAACGAACGCTCGGGGATCGCATCGGGGATCCGCTTCGACCGAAGCCTGGCCGAGCTGATCGAGACGGCCCGCGCCACCAACTCGGCGTCGGACCCGGTATGGCGGCAGCGCGTGGCGGACCTCGCCATCCGCACCAAGATCATGAACGCGATCGGTCTTCGGGTGCTGAGCGACCAACTCCATGACCGGTTCAATCCACACACGTCGGCGGCGATGAAGTGCATCGCCACCTCCCTCACCCAGGCCTTCTCCGAGACCGGGGTCGAGATGATGGGGGCCTATGGAGTCCTCTATGACGCGACGGGGGAAGGGACCGAAGGCGAGACGACGGGACCCTGGTCCCAGCGCTTCCTGATGGACCGCGCGATGACCATTGCCGGGGGCACCAGCGAGATCCAGCGCAACATTGTGGCCGAGCGAGTCCTGGGACTGCCGCGCCGCTAGCCCATGGCCGAGATCGAGAGAACGCTATCGATCGTGAAGCCCGACGCCGTCTCCAAGGGCGCCACCGGGGAGATCCTGCGTCGCTTCGAGGAGGCGGGTCTTCAGATCGTGGCGCTCAAGAAGCTGTGTCTGACCGAGGAGCAGGCCCGAGGCTTCTACGCCGTGCATCGAGACAGGCCCTTCTACCGCGATCTCGTGAAGTTCATGACCTCGGGCCCGGTGGTCGCGAGTGTGCTGGAGGGCGCCGGCGCCGTCGCCCGCAACCGCGAACTGATGGGGCCGACTGACTCTGGCCGGGCGCCGCCGGGAACGATTCGCGGAGATTTCGGGACCGATATCGAGCGCAATGCCGTCCACGGCTCCGACGGACCCGAAACGGCGCGGGTCGAGATTGCCTTCTTCTTCAACGCCATGGAGATCCAGGCCGCTGTCGAGGCTCGGGCCGATTGATTTCAGACCGGGTCGAAACCGATTGAGAGGACTCGTGCCCTAGGCGTAGGTCCGGGCCATGAGCAGGATCAGGCCCACCCAGGTCAGTACCAGCCACAGACTCGGAGTGCGAAGCGCGCGACTCAGGAGGTTTTCCCCTTTGCCCGGTGGATGAAGGAACCTGCGTTTCTTTTTCGAGAGAAACTCCCCAACACTTTAGAGTTAGCACAGCCGAGGCCCGATTCGGTGAGCCAGATCACGAGAATCGGGGGATCGCGGGTGAAAAAAGGGGCGGCATGGATCTTCGAGCGCGTCTGGAATCGGACATGAAGCGGGCGCTGAGGGCCCGGGATTCGATCCGTCTGGAGACGGTCCGGGGGATCCGGGGAGCGCTTCGAAACCGGGAGATCGAAATCGGAGCGGTGCTGGCCGACGATGGCATTCTGCGCGTGATCCGCACACTGATGAAGCAGCGGGTCGACGCCATCGAGCAGTATCAGAAGGCCGGGCGCGAGGATCTCGCGGCAAAGAGGGAGCTGAGCGCACGATCCTCGAGGGCTATCTACCGGCGGCGCCGGACGCCGCCGAGGCCGAACGGGTGGTCCGGGAGGAGGTCGCCCGGGTCGAAGCGACGAGCCCCAAGGACATGGGTCGGGTGATGAAGCCGGTCTTGGAGCGACTCGGTCCCGCTGCCGACGGCAAGCTCGTGAGCCAGGTGGTCCGTCGCCCGCTGGCGAACTCCGACCCGTAGTCAGTGGCAAGGGCTAGCGGCCCTGGAACTTCGGACTGCGCTTCTCGCGGGCGGCCGTGAGACCCTCGGCGACATCCTCGGTCTCGAAGCAGGCCGCTTGTTGTTCCGCCTCGAAGCTGAGCTGATCCTCGAGGCTGACGTTTTCCGAGCGCGCCAGGGCCCGTTTGACGGCGCGGACCGCCAGGGGCGCGCTGGCCGCGAACTCGGCGGCCAGCTCCCGGGCGGTGTCGAGGACGGCATCCGGTGGGACAGCGCGGTTCACGAGACCCACCCCGGCCGCCTCCTCGCCGGTGAAGACTCGGCCGGCGAAGAGGATCTCGGCGGCCAGGGCCGGCCCCACCAGACGCGGCAGGGTCCAGGTGGCGCCCATTCCGGGGTGGAGCCCGAGGCGGGTGAAGTTCAGGGCCAGCTTGGCCTTGTTGGAGGCGACCCGGACGTCGCAGGCCAGGGCAACGCAGAAACCGGCGCCGATGGCCGCACCGTTCACGGCGGCGATGGTGGGACAGGGAAGGTCCCGGACCGACAGAAACAGCTGATAGAACGATCGCATGGTCTCGCGAATCCGGCGGCGGGAAAGGCCCGGGTGCTGGGCTCCCTCTTGCGCCCGGGAACCGATCATCCCCAGGTCGCCGCCGGCAGAGAAGGCGCGCCCGGCCCCGGTGAGAATGACCGCACGCAGCTGATCGTCCCGGGCCAGCTCGAACACCTGCGCCGCGAACGCCTCCCCCATGGCCTGGGTCATGGCGTTCCGACGCTCGGGCTCGTTGAAGGTCAGAACCGCCACTCCCCGGTCGCGCTCGAGGAGGATCAGAGGGCTCTCAGCCATGGGGCCAGCGTGCCGGAAACCCGGCACCGGAGCAATCCCCGCGGTCTCGGCGGCCTTGGGCTCAGTCCGCGGAGCGCCTCAAGAACGCGGGTTCCTTCGGGTCCTCGTCTTCGCCCGGGAGGTCGCCGCGCCGGATGAACGTCGGGACGTCGAGCTGGTCTTCAAAG
>JACZXC010000207.1 GCA_022571825.1 Myxococcales bacterium
TCGGCTGTGGCTCCCGACGTGATGAAGTCCAGCGGCGCAAATTGGGAGAAGCCGGCCTGGCTGGCCGAGGCCCAGGCGGCGCCCGTGCAAGCCGGCGATCACCATTAGGCGGAGAGAGTGTTGAACGCGGCGCTTCGGAGCAGAGGACGGTTTCGCGTGGCCTCCGAATCGCAGCAGGCGCCTCTGGTGCCGAGCGGCGTCCTGGGCATGCTCATCTTCATCGCGATGGAGATGATGTTCTTCGCCGGCCTGGTCAGCGCCTTCGCCATCATCCGCGCCGGCGCAGTCGTCTGGCCCCCTCCGGGTCAGCCCCGGCTTCCCATCGAGGAGACGGCCTTCAACACCGCCGCGCTACTCCTCTCGGGGGCGATGCTGTTCGCCGCGCGGCGCGCCTTCCGGCGCGACCGGGGGCGGGCCAGGATCCCCCTCCTGATCTCGATATTGCTGGGTGCTTTCTTCGTCCTCTTCCAAGGTGTCGAGTGGGTCTCCTTGATCGGCGAGGGTCTGACACTGACCTCGAGCAGCCTGGGGAGCTTCTTCTACCTGATCGTGGGAATGCACGCGCTGCACGCGGTGATCGCCCTGGGTCTGCTGTGGTGGACCTGGCTGCGCCTGCAGCGGGGCTGGCTCCTCAGCAGCCAGCTCGCCGTCGCCGAGGTTTTCTGGTACTTCGTCGTCGGCCTATGGCCGATTCTCTACCTGACGGTTTATCTGTGATGAGAAGCCGACTCCGCGCCGGGCTCGCCTTTGCTGTCGCGACTCTCGTGCTCGTCTCGCCGCTGCTCGTCTGGCCGCAACTGGCCTCGGCCTGCGCCGTCTGCGCGGCCGGTCGCGACGAGGGGACCCGCCAGGCCTTTCTGTGGACCACAGGGCTGCTCAGTGCGCTGCCGCCGTTGATCGTGGGCGGTCTCGTCTGGTGGCTGGTGAGGCGTGCGCGGGCGGCGGAGAAGTTGCAGACCGCCAGGCTGGCGCCGGACGCGTGGGCCTCCCTCAGCCGATCAGGGGGCCACGCTCGCTGAACGCTGTCGCTGGGACCGCCGCGGCGGAGGCCCGGCAAGGCCCGTAGGCCGCGCGAGCCGAAGGAATCGGCCTTCTAGCCCGTCTTGCGGTGGCGTTTCTGGCGCGCTCGGAGCGATATTTTTCGGGGCGGATTCGACACATCTCTCGGAGATCTGGAGCTCAGCTGGAAGGGCGGGTAGACGGGCACCCTGACCTTGATCTTCGTGCCATCGGGACGGGTGAGCTCACGCTCCACCATCCGAATCGGTTCGATGGGGCTTTCGGTGACTTCTTCATCCGGCGGATTCGATCGATCGGGCATGGGAAATAGATCGGCGAAACCGGGGCCTGATTTCAGCGGAAACGTCGGGTCCGCACCGAGACGAAAATAAAGCGAAAACTTAGACCCTTAAGAAACCCGCCGAAGCGGGATCACAAAGACCCAATAATTATAGCACAAGAACCCGACAGCGCAAGGGACTCCACCTGAACGCTCGAATCCCGGTGCCACAGCGCTCGAATCAGGTATTCCGAGTGTGAAACAGGCCGCCGAAGCATCCGAAACCGTGTTTCGGAAAGGTAACGCCGGGCCCGAATCTCCGTCAGCTGATCAAATTCACGAGACGCCCGGGCACCACAATGACCCTCTTGGGCTCGCGGCCCCTCAGGTGGCGTTGGACCTTGGGCGAGGCCATCGCCGCGCGGCGGATCGCGTCTTCGTCCGCGTCTACCGCGACCTCGATTTCATCCCGGCGCTTCCCGTTGACCTGCACGGCCAGGGTGAGGGTATCGCCCACCATCAGGGCCGGATCCGCTTCCGGCCAGGGCTGCTGGTGGATGCTGTACTCGAGGCCCCGCCGCGACCACAGCTCCTCGGCGATGTGGGGGACGAGGGGAGCCATCAGAAGCAACAGCATGCGCAGCGCCTCGTTCCAGGCCTCCGCGCCCACCGTCGCCTTCCGCAAGCTACCCCGCAGGTCATTGCGAAGCGACATCAGCGCGGCCACCGCCGTGTTGAAGTGGAAGCGCTCGAGACTCTCCGAGACCCGGGCGATCGTCCGGTGAACGCAGCGCGCGAGGTTGCGCTCCGCGTCGCGCTCTCCCGCCTCGGCCGGGGCGGGGCCGGTCGCCAGGTCCCATACCTCGTTGAGCCAACGGACGACCCCCATCATTCCCTGGCGGTCCCAGGGACCTCCCTTCTCCCAGTCGAAGGCGAACATCAGATAGGCCCGGACCGTATCCGCTCCGTACTCTGTGACGAGCGCGTCGGGACTCACGACGTTCCCCTTGCTCTTCGACATGCGTTGGATCTCGAGGTGGTGCCGCAGCTGGCCGACGCTGTTCTCGCCTTCGATCTCCGGGATCTCGATTTTCGTATGCGGCCCCGTCTCGACCGAGACGGACTGCCCCGAGCGATCCGCGACGACCAGCACATTTTCGGTGCGTCGCAGAATCTCGCCAAGCACATCGCCGGAATGCTCGTGCGCTAGGGCGGCGTCGATCACCTCGATGCGATCCGCGAGCAGGTGGTTGCCCGCGCGTCTCCCGGTGGCGACGACGAAATCTCCCCGCCGTTCCTCGCCCAGGATCTGCCCCTGATTGCGCAAGTGAAGCATCGGCTCATCGAACAGCCCCTCGGGCGCTCGTCCGTGCCGCTTCATCGCCCGGGCCGTCTCCTCGAAGATTCCAAGGTCGCGCATGGCCTTGGTGAAAAAACGCGTGTAGAGAAGGTGGAGCGCCGCGTGCTCTGCCCCGCCGGTGTAGACATCCACGGGAAGCCAGTACGCGGCCTCCTCCGGGTCGAATGGGGCCTCCGTATAGCCCGGGCTCAGGTAGCGGTACTGGTACCAGGAGGAGCACATGAAGGTGTCCATGGTGTCCGTCTCGCGCTCGGCGGGATCGCCGGCGGCGTCGGTGGTCCACCGGAAGTCTTCCGAGAGCTTGAGTGGACTCTGACCGCCGGGGTTGAACTCGACGCCTTCGGGCAGCAGCACCGGCAGAGACTCCGGCGGCACCGCTTCGTAGCCGCCGTCACCGCGGAGCAACATGGGAATGGGGGCGCCCCAGTAGCGCTGCCGGCTGATCAGCCAGTCGCGCAGGCGGTACCGGATGGTCTCCTTTCCGATCCTCCGTTCCTCGAGCCAGTCGATCACCCGGTGGATGGCGGGGTTCGCGCGGCCTCTGGCCTCGGTGGCCGGCGTCCCGTCCAGGGCGCCGCTGTTTCGCATGCTTCCGGGACCCAGATAGGCGGATTCCATGGTTTCGCCGTCGAGCGCCTCGCCTTCCGGCTGAATCACCGGGCGGATCTCCAAGCCGAACTTCCGGGCGAGGTCGAAGTCGCGCTGGTCGTGGGCGGGGACGGCCATGATTGCGCCGGTTCCGTAGCGAAGCATCACGTAGTCGCTGATCCAGATGGGGATCCGCTCTCCATTCACCGGGTTGATGGCGTGCCCTCCGGTGAAGACACCGGTCTTCTCGCGATGCTCGTCGCTTCGCTCGATCTCGGTGGCCCGAGCCGCCTGCTCCCGATAGGCCCGAACCGCTGCCCGTTGTTCGTCGTGTGTGACTCTCTCGACCTGTTCGTGCTCCGGGGCCAGCACCATGAAGGTCGCACCCCACAACGTGTCGGGACGGGTGGTGTAAATCTCGATCGGCTCTCCGTCCTCGGTCGTGAAGGTGATCGACGCCCCTTCACCGCGTCCGATCCAGTTTGACTGCATCGTTCGCACGGAATCGGGCCAGTCGAGCTTGCTGAAGTCGAGCAGCTCCTCGGCGTACCGGGTGGTCCGGAAGAACCATTGGGTCATCTGTCGCTGGACGACCGGCTGGCCGGTGCGTTCATCCTTGCCGTCGATGACCTGTTCGTTCGCCAGCACCGTCTGCAGCGAGGGCGACCAGTTCACCCTCGCCTCTCCCCGATAGGCCAGGCCGCCGTCGAAGAATTTCGCGAAGAGCCATTCCGTCCAGCGGTAAAAGCAAGGATCGCAGCTGATCGTCTCGCGTTCCCAGTCGAACATGGCCCCCATCGTGCGCAACTGCCGGCGCATGCGCTCGATATTTTCGGTGGTCCACTGCTGGGGGTGAATGTTGCGGGCGATGGCGGCGTTCTCGGCGGGCAGGCCGAAGGCGTCGAAGCCCATCGGGAACAGCACGTTGAAGCCTTTCATCCGCATGTAGCGGGCTCGCGCGTCCGAGGGCGTCATCGCGAACCAGTGTCCGACGTGCAGATCGCCGCTGGGATATGGGAGCATCGTCAGCGCGTAGTGCTTGGGCCGGCTCCAGTCCACTCGGGCCCGGTAGAGGCCGTCGGCTTCCCAGTGTCGCTGCCACTTCGGCTCAATCTCGCTTGGGTCGTAGGAGTCGCTCACTCGTCGGTATCACGCAGGCCGAGCTTCCTCTCGCGCTCCTTCTGCAGTCGGATCACCTCGCGCTGCTCGTCGGTGAGCAGTGCCGACGCCACCTTGGGTCGCAGGATCGAGTAGAAGGCGGGAACGATGGTGATCGCGCCGAACATGTTGACGATCATCAGGATCACCAGCAGTTGAGCCATCTCGGCCTGGAAGCGCAGATTCGAGAAGCTCCAGAGCACGATGCCGCCCACGATGGTCGTGGCGGTGAAGCTGACCGCCATGCCTGTTGTTCGGACTGCGCGCCGCACCGCCTCGTCGATATCGCCGGTGTCGGCCACCTCTTGGCGTATGCGATCGACGATGTAGATGGCGTAATCGACGCCGATTCCGACGCCGACGGACTGCACCGGCAGGGTGTTGATGTTGAGGCCGATGTTGCGGATCGCCATGTAGGCCAGCGAGAGCATCGTGGCCGTCGCGATCTGCAGGAGGATGATTGCCCCACTGGGAACGGACTTGTAGGTCACCGAGTGGAGCACGAAGATCACCAAGAATATGAGCGAGATGTTGGCCACGTGACTTCGCTCCACCTCTTCGTTCACCGCCGCGAGGATACCCATGATGCCGCCGGCCATCACGAACTGGACGCCGCGAGTCCAGGAGTTGGTGGGCTGATACTTCGGCACGGCGTTCACGGCCTTCACGTCATGGACGATCAGGTCCTTCGTGTTGAGCGCCACCGCGCGAATTCCATACTCCTCGCTCTCCCACCAGGCGTCGATGTCATCGATCTCCCAGTCCGCAAGGCTGTCGGGCCAGGAGAAGTATTCGTCTTCCTCGGTGGAGTCGCGTTCTTCCTCGTAGTCGTAGATCGCGTCCTCGTGGAACTGCTCGATCCAGTCAGGCAGGCCGTCGTCTCCGTCGGACTGATGCACCTCGGACTGGACGTAGCTGGCGTCCGACTGTCGGATACGTACCGTGAGCGTGTGGTTTCGGGTGGGAAGCAGCGGACCGAGCATGTAGTACCAGGTGTCGATGAGTTTCTCGGTATCGAAGAAATCCGCTCCCTCTTCGGCCTTGTCTCGATCGAGGCGCACCGACACCTGGCCCAGGGGGTTGGCCAGGATGAACTGCTCGGCGAAGTGGCGGGCGAACTCGATGGTCTCTCCCTTCTGGTCGGGATAATAGAAAGCCACGTTGGACTTGCGTCCGTCGTCGGTCATGTACGGTCGCAGAAAGCCCGGTGGCCCGTTCTGACGAAACTGGAAGATCATGGCGCGCAAGGTGCCGGGGTGCTCCGGGACGAAGTACCACTTCGGATCGCCGTAGTGGTTGATCATCCACGAGGTGCGCAGGAACGGCACCAGGGAGACCGACGCCCCCAGGTTGGTGTGGATCTTCAGGTAGCGCTCGAAGCGCTCGATGGCCCGGATCGGGCCCGGGTCGGCACTGGCATTCTCGCGGTCGCCGTCGGCGTAGACCACCATCGAAGCCACCCCTCCGAAGCGGTCGGCGATCTCCGCGGTCGCCACGTTCCACTCGTGGCTTGGCCACAGCAGGGGCGTTCCGGGGGTCGCCAGCCCGA
>JACZXC010000208.1 GCA_022571825.1 Myxococcales bacterium
TCCGTCGAACCCTTCGAGGCCGGTCCGTGCCGCGGCCTCCCTGGATCGATGCGAGTCCCGATAACGCCTGGATCAGCGGGTCGTAGACCCGTTTGTGCGCGTAGGGCCCCGATTCTCCGAAGCCGTTGATGGAGACGTAGATGAGGTCGGGTCTGATCCGGCGCAATGTCTCTTCACCCAGACCCATCCGCTCCGCGGTTCCGGGTCGGAAGTTCTGGACGAAGAGGTCGGCGTCTTTCACCAGCCGCTTCAGCAGCTCGACGCCACTCGCGTGCTTCAGGTTCAACACCACCGAGCGTTTGCTGCGATTGGTGGTTGCGAAGATGGGCGTCATGCCGCGGCGGGTGCTGCCCAATTGGCGCACCAGGTCGCCGTCCCCCGGCGACTCCACCTTGATCACATCGGCACCTTGGTCTCCGAGCATCATGGTGGCCACGGGCCCGGAAATCATGGTGGTGAGGTCGATGATGCGATAGCCGTCGAGGGGTCCGGTCATGGGGCGCTCACCTCTTTGGGATCGGCAGCCTGTCGCCGGCGAGACGGGCCTCGAGTTCGTCGAGCGATCGCGGCCAGTCCTTCTTGAGCAGCCGGGAGAGGGCGCGATCGGCCAGCAGGCGCCCTCCGGTCTGGCAACCGGCGCAGTAGTTCGTCTCGTTGCTGGCGTAGACGATGCGCTGGACGGGAGATGCACAGTCCGGGCAGGGCTCCCGGTAACGCCCGTGCACCGCCATTCCCTTTCGAAACGCGGTGACATGCTCGGGAAATCGATCCCCGGTTTCGTCGCGCAGTCGTTGGGTCCACTCGAGCAGTGTTTCGCGAACGGCCGCGTACAGGCGATCGATCTCGTCGGGATCGAGTCGGCTGGTGAGCTTCACGGGAGAGAGCCTCGCGCGATGCAGGATCTCGTCGGAGTAGGCGTTGCCGATTCCACCGAAGAGTCGGGGATCCGTGAGCGCCCGCTTGAGGGTGTGATTCGCGGAGAGGAGCCGGGTCCCGAAGGCCTCGCCACTGGCTTCGAGCACCTCTAGACCCCCCGGATCGTGCCGCGCCAGTTCGGCTGCGCCGCGAACCAGATGCAGCGATGCGCGTTTTCTGGAGCTCGCCTCGGTGAGCAGCAGCGTGCCGGATCCGAAGTCGAAGGCCGCCAGCCCCAGCTTTCGCCCGGGCTTGGTTTTCTGGGGTCGCCAGCGGAAGCGGCCCGCGATCATCAAGTGCACGACGACGAAGAAATCTTCCTCGAGGGCGAAGACGATGCGTTTTCCCAGACGATGGACGCCGCGGACCCGCCGCCCTGCGACGTCGGCCGGGGTGGGGTGGACGGAGCGCAGCAGGGAAGGGCCGGTGATGCGGATCCGCTCCAGAATCTGTCCGGCACAGCGCGTCTGGAGCGCCTCGACGTAGACCGTGACATCCGGAAGCTCCGGCATGCCACCAGGATCTCACGTCCCGGCGATTCGCGCTCTGGGAATTTTCGTGGAGTGGTAGGATGCTTTCCTGGAGGGACAGCATGGATCACTCTCGACGCGTCTGGATCGGTCTCCTGGTCGGACTTCTCGGACTCGCCGGTCCGTCGGCGGCCGACGAAACCTGCCAGTCCCCCTATATCCCGAAGCTCACGGGGCAGGAGGACTTCATCTACATCTGGACCGTCGGCATCGAAGGCCTCGGCGACGGGTCGGACAAGGTCGTCACGGTCGGGGTGAATCCCGAGCGCTCCGACTTCGGAAAGGTGGTTTCGAGCGTTTCCGTGGGCGGACGCCACGAGGCCCATCACGGGGGCCTCAGCGACGACCGCCGCCACTTCTGGGTCGGAGGGCTCGACGACAGCCGGATCTACATCATGGACCTGGCCACGGATCCCGCCAGGCCGCGGCTGGTTCGCACCATCGAGGACTTCACCGAGAAGAGCGGCGGCGTGGTAGGCCCCCACGGCTTCTACGCCCTCCCGGGCCGGATGTTGATCAGCGCGCTCTCGAACGCCGCCGACGGTGGGGGCCGGACCGCCATGGTCGAGTACAACAACGATGGCGAGTACATCCGTACCATCTGGATGCCCGAGGGGGCGCCCTACGGTTACGACGCCCGCATCAAGGCCGAGCTCAATCGCATGCTGACCTCCTCGTTCACCGGTCGAAACAATTACATGAGAAAGCTGTCGGAGCTTCTGGGAGACGCCGAGGCGATGAAGAACTTCGGCAACACCATGGTCGTCTGGGACTACCACGCCCGGAAGCCCCTCCAGATCCTCGAGGTACCGGGCGCCCCCCTGGAGATCCGCTGGGCCCTGCGTCCCGAGCACGAGTACGCCTTCACGAGTACGGCCCTCACGTCGAAGCTGTGGGGGATCTTTCGCAAGGACGACGGGACCTTCGAGGCCGTCGAGCTCGCGGATATCGGCGATCCCAGCAAGGTCCCCCTGCCCGTCGACATCAGCCTCTCCGCCGATGATCGTTTCCTGTTCGTCAACAGCTTCCTGGACGGAATGGTGCGCGTCTTCGACGTCGTGAATCCGCGGGCTCCGAAGGTCGTTTACGAGCGCAAGATCGGGCCGCAGGTGAACATGGTCTCCCAGTCCTGGGACGGGAAGCGGCTCTATTTCACCTCCTCCCTGCTCGCGAACTGGGACGGAACCGGTGGCGACGATGCCCAGTTCTTGAAGGCCTATACCTGGGACGGCAAGACACTCGAGCCGCTGTTCGAGCTCGACTTCCGTTCCGAGAAGCTGGGTCGCCCCCACATGATGCGCTTCGGGCAGATCGACTTCTATCGCGGGCGGGTCTCGGAAGGCGGCGCCGGGGGCTGAGGTGAGGACACTCGTTCGCGGCGTCCTCACCGGAGCGGGCTATCTGCGCCAGTCGTGGAGCTTGGTTCTTCTCGCCTCGGCTCTGGTCGGCGCGCCCTCGCCCGTGACGGCCGAGGATCTTCGGTACGAGCTTCCCGCTGCCGGAAGCTACGCACTCCCCGTCATCGACCGGGTCAGCGACTACGAGATGTTGGGTGCCGACAACCGGCGTGGGCCTCTCCTGGATCTGGCCGCGGGCCAGTGTGCCGTCGTGTCCTTCGTGTATCTGAGCTGCACGGATGCGAGGGGCTGCCCGCTCGCCCTCGCCACGCTACGGCGCCTGGATCGGTTGCTGGCCGATCGCGACGACCTGGCGGATCGCGTGCGACTGGTGACGGTCAGCTTCGATCCCGAACGCGACCGGCCACCCCAGTTGGCGAGTCTGCGAAGGCACATGGATCCCCGGGCGGACTGGCGCTTCGTCACGGCCGCGAGCCCGACCGAGTTGCGCCCGGTATTGCGCGACTACGGGCAGGACGCCGTTCCGCTTCTCACGAGCAACGGCGCTTTCCTCGGTCGCATGCGCCATGTCGCGAAGGTCTTCTTGATCGATTCCGAGGGGGCGGTGCGAAATATCTACAGCAGCGGGTTGATGGATCATCGCCTGCTGCTGCGAGACCTCGAGACGCTCCTGCTCACGGACGCGGCAACACCGCGTCCGTGAGAAGCATGGCGTGTCCTGACCCTAGGCTGTCACCTTGATGGGCAGTCCTTGGGCGTCCTTGAAGTTTCCGGTCACGACCATGATGAAGTCGACCAACGCCCAGATTCCCAGGCCGCCGAAAGTGAGCAATTGCACGATGCCCGTGCCGATCTTTCCGACGTAGAAGCGATGGATTCCGAGGGCTCCCAAGAAGAAGCAGAGCATGACCGTCGGGACGAACCCGACCGGTCGACGGGGTTACTTGAGGGAATGAGGATTTAGCGCAAGTCGTGTTGCGGTTCGGTGTTCGCGTGCGAGTTGCGCGCGGATCAGGGTCGCGGGAAGCGGGCGGCTCGGACTCTGGAAGGTGGGTCAGCCTGTGGAGCGGGACCGGCCCGTCGCTTCGAATCGGCCCGGATTTCGAAAGCGCGGGTGGAGGGAGCGGCGGATCGCCTCCGGCAAGCTCACCACGAACAAGAGCGTCGCGGGCTCCGTTCCTTGGTTGCTCCAGACTGAGGGAATAGCGGTTTTGAAGTGCAGGGAGTCGCCCGACCGCAACTCGTAGACCTCCCCGCCGATACGGAACGTGATCTGTCCCTTCTCACAAAGGATCAGCGTTTCGCCGTTCCACTGGACGGGCTTGTGGCCGCTTCCGGTGCCGGGCTGTTGGGTCAATCGCCAGGCTTCGAGGGCCGGATTCGAGAGATTGCCGGTGAGCCGTTCCACCCGCATGCTCGCCCGCCAATCCACGCGGTGGCGCGCGTCGGCTCGCAGGTGCACCACGCGCAGATTTTCCTCGGGCTCACTGAACAGCTCCGCCGTGGAGCGGTCGAGCCCCCGAGCGATCTTGAGCAGGACGCCTACCGTCGGAATCATCTGTCGCGTTTCGACTTTCTGGATGGTGCTGGCAGCGACACCGCTGCGCCGTGCCAGCTCCTGAAGGGTCAACTTGCCCTGCTCGCGCCAACCCCGAACCCGGTTCGCAAGGCGCCGAAGCTCTACATCGAGGGGCACCTCGGCCTCCGGGAGGGCTGTGGCCGCATCGGCTCCATCTTCTGCCAAAATCTCCAGAAGATCGGAGAGTGCGTTGCTGATTCTCTGGTCCCGACCCGCGGTTTCAGGCTTCGGGCTGCCGAAAACTCGGACGGTGTCCCCGGCGGGGGTATCGGGGGCCGGGCCTTCGTTGCGCATAGGAAACACGGATATCAGTGGACATCGATCGATGTCAACTGCAATTGCTGGGGGCCCTTGGCTCAACGGGCTCAGCGCCAGGCGAAGACGGGCTGTTCGAATTCGGCCACGCGCGTGTCGCGGCCCCCGAGAGCCACCTCCCGAAGCTGATAGAGAATGGCGGCGGTGGGGGCGTGAATATGGGTACCCAGGAGAGGGATGGAGAGGACGGGCCGATCGCTCTCGGGGATCCGGCGAAGCCTGGGCACGTCGGGGCGTTCCAGCTCGGCCAGGGGCACCCGAAAGACCGCGGCCACCTCGTGGGGGTTCGGTTTCAACGGACTCGCCGTATCGGCCCAGAACACGACCGGAGTAATCGCGTAGCCCGAGCGAGTGGCGTAGTCGTCGAGGAGGCCCAACACCGACCCAGGGAGCAAGCTCAGACCCACCTCTTCCTCCAGCTCGCGCAGCGCCGCCTCGGTGGCGGATTCCCCGGAATCGAGGCGGCCGCCGGGCAGCGCCCACTGGCCGCCGTGGGCTCGCAGGCGATCGGCCCGACGGGTGAGGACGAAGCAGGGCTCGCCTCTCTCGTCGGCCAACAGCGCCAGCGCCACGGCGGCAGCCCGCAGGTCGGATCCGGGGTACTCGCGGCGATCGAAGGCCGTGAGATTCGTTCGCACGCGCTCGCGAAGGGTTGCATCGAAGCTCAGAGGTGCGGGGCCCACCGGCCCAACAGTACGCGATCCCGAGGTTCCGGTGGCGGGCGGCGGCGCGCGCGGTCAGAATCTGCCGCCATGCTCGAGGACGTTCAGCGCAGCCGGATCGAGCTCGCGAGTTCCGGCATCGAGATCGCCCTGCTCGACTGGGGAGGCCCGGGTCCGCTGGCCCTTCTCCACCACGCCACTGGATTTTGCGCGGGCATGTGGGCCGAAGTCGCCGAGGGCTTGCGGCCTCATTACCGGGTGTTTGCGATGGATGCCCGGGGCCACGGCGACTCTTCCAAGCCCGAGGGCCCGGAATTCTTTGGTTGGGAGCACTTCGGTCGCGATGCCGGCGAGGTGGCAGCAACCCTCGCAAGAGAGCATGGAGGCGGGCGCGTGGCCCTTGCCCTGGGCCACTCCTTTGGAGGCACGGCGCTGATGGTGGCGGCGGCCCAGCGGCCCGGGTTGTTCGAGCGCCTGGTCCTGATAGAGCCCATCGTGCGCCCGGCGTCGGCGCCGGACGCGCCGGCAAATTCGCGCGCCCGCGGGGGCGAGCTCGCCGAGGCGGCGCGCAA
>JACZXC010000209.1 GCA_022571825.1 Myxococcales bacterium
GCCGCGCGCGTCACCTCGCTCCAGACATCGTCTGCGGGCTTGGCCAGGTCGAGCCCCGCCACCGCGGCACCCTCCGCAGCAAATCGCCGGGCGGTGGCGCTGCCAATGCCCGACGCCGCTCCAGTGATCAGCGCAGATTTTCCCTCGAGTCGACGCATGACGCGGTTCTCCTTGTGGCCTTTTTCTGATGGTGGCCGACGTCCGATAGGGGCCCGTCCGCCATGATCGGCGACGCGGAGGACGCGGGTCAACCGCGGAACCTCAGCGCACCGAAGCGCCGCCGTCGACGGCGAGGATCTGGCCGTGTACGAACGACGCATCCTCGCTCAGCAGGTAGGCCGCCGTTGCGCCCAGCTCCTCGGCGAGGCCCACGCGTCCCAGGGGATTCTCGCGGGCCGCCTGGGATCCGCCGGCCTCGCTCGCGAAATACGCCCCCATGCCCTCGCCGGCGACGGCTCCCGGGCAGATGCAGTTCACGCGGATGCCCCGCTCTCCATACTGTTCGGCCAGGATTCGGGTCAACGCGACGACACCGCCCTTGCTGGCGGAATAGCTCGGTCCCCGCCCGTGACCGCGCAGCGCCGCCGTCGACGCGATCGTGACGATGGCGCCACCGCCGGCTTCGAGCAGGGCGGGAAGGGCGCACTTGATGGCGAGGAAGGTGCCCCCCAGGTTCACCCGCAGGGTGCCCTCGAAGGTCTCGAGGGAGATCTCCGCCAGGGGCCGGATGTCGCCCGGATCGAAGATGCCGGCGCTGGTGACGAGGCCGCGCAGGGGCCCCAGCTCCGCGACGACACGCTGCACCGCATCGGTGAGAGCGCTCTCGTGGGTGACATCGCAGGCGAGGTCGATCGCCTCGATCCCGGTCTGGCGCAGGCGGTTCGCGACGGTCTTGGCCCGTCCGCCGTCGCGGTCCAGCACGGCGACCCGGGAGCCCTCCTTCGAGAGGCGCTCGCAGGTCCCGCGCCCGATCCCCGAGCCGCCCCCCGTGACCAGAAATGTTCGACCCGACAATCCGTTCATGGGCTTTCTCAGCGCGTCGAGGAGTCGTTGAGGAGTTTCCCCCGACTGTGCGAGTATACTCGGCGAGAACTCCGTCGATGAGGACCCCCCATGATCGATCTCTACACCGCCCCCACGCCCAACGGCTGGAAGGCCTCGATCACCCTCGAGGAACTCGAGATTCCCTATCAGGTGCACGCCGTCAACCTCATGACCGGGGAGCAGAAGAAGCCGGATTTCCTGCGGATCAATCCCAACGGCCGGATCCCGGCCATCGTCGATCGCGATGCCGACGACTTCCCGGTCTTCGAGTCCGGCGCCATCATGATCTACCTGGCCGAGAAGGCGGGCAAGCTTCTGCCCTCGGATGCGCGGGGTCGCAGCCAGGTGATTCAGTGGCTCATGTTCCAGATGGGCGGCATCGGTCCCATGATGGGCCAGGCCAACGTGTTCTTTCGTTACTTCCCCGAGAAGATTCAGCCCGTGATCGATCGCTACCAGAACGAGTCGCGTCGCCTGTTCGAGGTCTTGGACAGCCGGCTGGCCGGCAGCGAGTGGCTCGCCGATGAATTCTCGATCGCCGACATCGCCAACTGGTCTTGGGTGCGCATCCACAAGTGGTCGGGGGTTTCTGTCGAAGGTCTGGATCCGCTTCAGGAGTGGATGACCCGAATGAACGAACGACCCGCGTGCCGGCGCGGCGCGGAAGTCCCGGTCAAGCTGCCAGACCTCGCCGACGACGCTGAAGCGGCCGAGGCGTTTGCCAAAGGCGCGCGCACCATGTTGCAGCGCTAGCGCTAGTTCCGACGGCGCGGACCGCGCCCCGCGAAACTAGATCGCCTTCCGGAATGTCTCGAGGGCGTCGATGTACGCCTGAGGTCCCTCGAAGCCCACCCGCCGGGCTCCGACGAACTCGGCGGCGGTGTCCATCGCGCGCAGGGTCAGATGCGTGCCGCCGCACTGCTCCCAGACCTCGCGCTCGCGGACCCACTGGTCCGGATCGTCGCTGAAATCGGCGATCGCCTCGGCGCCGAACTCCGCGGGTTCGCGACCTTCTCCTCGCAGGTGCTCGTGGAGCGTTGCGAGCAGGGTCCGCATCCGCGTGGGCGTCGTGCCAAAGATGAATCCGTCTCCCAGGCGCGCCGCCCGGCGCACCGCCACCTCGCTGAACCCACCGAACCAGATGGGAAGATTCGGCCGGGGCAGGGGCAGGATCCCGGCGCGATCCACCCGGTGATAGTCGCCGCGAAAGTCGATCACCGGATTGCGCCAGAGCTGCCGCAGCAGCTCGACCTGCTCGTCGAAACGCTTGCCGCGGCTCGCGAAGTCTTCGCCCAGGGATTGGTACTCCACGTGGTTCCAGCCGGTCCCAATCCCCAGCCGCAAGCGTCCGCCGGAGAGGATATCCAGCTCAGCGGCCTGCTTGGCGACGAGGGCTGTCTGCCGCTGGGGAAGGATGATCACGCCCGTGACCAGCTCGATCCGGCTCGTGACGCCGGCGAGGTACGCCAGCAGCACGAAGGGCTCGTGGAAGGGATCCTTCTCGGTGTAGGGGCCCATGAGTCGCGGCTCACGATTCTGGTGAACGGCGCCGAGCACGTGGTCGTAGATCAGCACGTGGTCATAGCCGAGCTGTTCGGCGGCCTGGGCCCAGTCGCGAATCGCGGTGGGATCGTTTCCGATCTCGGTGGTCGGGAAAACGGCACCAATTTTCACTTCGTCTCCTCCTGACGTGGCTCGATGGGTCGCAGCCCGTCGGGCGTCGAAAAGATTCGCCGATACAGATATTCGCCCACCAGGGAGGCACCGCGGGGACTGAAGTGGATCGGTTCGAATGCGATGGACGGATCCTGGGCCGCCGCCCAGTCGAGCAGGTCGACGACCCCGAAACCCAGCTCTCGGAATTCCCGAACCAGGAAGGCGTGAACCGGGCCGAGGGGGTAGCGGTCCATCTCGAGCATGTGCGGAAAGATTACCGCGATCAGATCGAAACCGTGGCGCTGTGAGAGATCCTTGAGTTCGAGGAAAGCGCGCTTCGAGAGGTTCCAGTGGGCGGTGTGCGACGCGCGAAATGTCGACCACAGCCCGGTGAATTCCAGGTGGGCCTCCAGCGCCTCGGCCGGGGTTCCGCGTCGACGGGCTTCGGCGATCACGCGGTCGCGCAGCCCTCGATACGCGGAACCCGGTGGGTCGGCCAGTGCTCGTTCCCGGCGCATGGTGAATTCATAGGGGCTCTGGGCGTCATAGCTGCGGAGCCTCGGAAAACGCTCCTGCAACCGAAGGCGACGGTCCAGAGTCGCCATCATCGCCGAGTGCCGGTACAGCCAATCCAGGAGTCGCCGGTCGGGCCTCGGAACCTTGATGGTCAGGGGTGTCATCTCGAAGAAACGTCGAAGCTCGAAGGAGCCGGTGCCACTGTCGTTGAGCGTGTAGCCCAGCAGCACGACGTCCGGAGCGAACTCCTGTCCGAGTTCCTTGAAGAACTCCACGGCCTGTTCCGCCTCGTAGCCCGAAACGCCGAAGTTGAGGACCTCGCCGGATTGGCCCGCTCGTCGAATGGCCCGCTCGATCTGTTTGGGAATCGTCTCTTCGGCTTCGAGTCCCCATCCGTAGACCACCGAATCGCCGAGGAAGAGAATCCGTGTGACTCCCGCGGTCTTCTCGGCGGAGAATTCGCGATCCCGGAATCCAGCGCGGTTGATCCGATGGACCATGCCCAGGTAGTCGTTTTCGGCGTCGGGGGCCGGCTGGTAGACGAGCTTCGGGTTGTCGCTGGCCCGGTGGACCAGCACCTCGGGTTGCCGACCCGGCGAGCCCGAAAGCCCGTCGCCGAGCACCCGAAACCCCAACTCGCCGATTCCGAGGCCGATCCCGGTGCCTGCCATCAGAAGCAGCACCGGTGCAGCCCATTTGGATTGACCCGCTGCGCTCGACACGGGGCTACTCGGCCTTGGGGCTGCGTCGCTGCATGCGCTCCTCAATCTGATTGAAGTCGACGCGCACGAACAGGCCCTCGGCGTCCGCCGTCAGCGTGTTCCCGACATGACAGGTCGCCTTGGCCACGATGCCTCGGCCTTCGTCGCGGGCGATCCACCCCTCGAAGCGAAGGTCGGCGTCGATCGGGGTGATCTGTCGATAGCGGATCGTCAGTTTGGCGGTGACGCCGGGCGAGGTGGTCAGGCCCTGGGCGGAGCCCAGCAGCTCGTCGAAGAGGGCGGCGATCCAGCCGCCGTGGACGCCGTGGGGTGGACCTTCGTAGGCCATCCCCAGTCGCGCGCGTCCCATCACACCGTGGTCTCCCCCTTCGCGTTCGATGGTGTCCACGACGAGGGGCGGGGCGATCGGATTGTTCCGGCCGCGGATCGGACTCTGCTCGAGGTAGGCGCTGCGGGATTCGGGGCCCAGGGACCGGGTATCCTCGTCCGCATCGTACCAGCGAGACCGCGGGGTCCCCCCAACCGGCTGCGCAGCTCTCGCGCCAGCCGCGTCGCCGCGTCGAGTTGGTCCGGCGCCACGTCGCAGACGGCGAGGGCCTCGACGATGCGCCGGAGCTCCTCGCTCAACTCCCACGCGCGCGCCCGTCGGTCCCCCGGGTCGACTGCGTCGTTCCCCATTCGTGCACCTCCCCGAGGTGGGTTCGATTCTGAGTATAGGGCCGCTCCCCGGGGCCCCGAGGTGACCCCTTCGTTCCGCCCCTCGTCGAGCGACCGGTCCCACCAATCGCTACGATCGGTCGGTCATCGGGAGGATCGGCGATATGCCTGAAGGATTCTCTGTCACGATCATCTCACTCGGGGTGGGACTCGCGCTGGGGGCCGTGGTGGGCCGACGCACCAGTGCAGCGAGAGCGCGAGTGCGTGAACTCGAAGCGCGGACCGAGGGGCTGACGAAGGAGCGGGAGCTGGCGCACGCCGAGCTCGAAGCCGCGAAGGACGATCTCTCGCGCACCCGGGCCGAGCTCGGGGGCTACCGCGATCGGGTCGCCGAACATTTTTCGAAGTCTTTCACGCTGCTTCGTGCGCTCTCGGTTCAGGTTCGTTCGGACTGTGAGAGCCTCGCCGAGGGTGCGGACGAGGCACTCGATATCGGAGACGAGGTCGACCCGCAGCCGCTGCTGAGCCGGGACGTTGATTGAGTTGTTGCGGTTCTGGGGCGTTGGATTGCGTGGGCGGGGGGGCTCTGGTAGTTAGGTTCAGGCCTCGCCCCGTCAGGTCCCGCGTGAGTATCGGGTGCCCCGAGGAGCGCGACTGGATGGGCCGGGAGTCGTGCATCATGTGATGATGCGCGGGATCGAGCGTCGGCGAATTTTCCACGGGGATACCGACCGGCGGGACTGGGTGGACCGGATGGGACGCCTGATTCCGGCTCACGACGTGCGTTGCTTCGCGTGGGCGTTGATGCCCAACCACGTCCACCTGGTGCTGCAGACCGGGGGCGGAGTGCTCTCGCGCGTCATGGCGCGGCTGAATACCGGTTACGCGAGAAGCTTCAATCTGCGGCACCGGCGAAGCGGGTATCTGTTTCAGAACCGCTTCAAGTCCCGGATCGTACGCGATGACGCGGACCTACTGAACCTGATCCGCTACGTGCACATGAACCCACTGAAGGCGCGCCTCGTCCGTTCAATGGCCGCTCTCGAGCGCTACCCGTGGTCTGGCCACGGCGCCCTGGTCGGCGCTCGGTCCGCATTGCCGTTCGAGGACGTAAATCGGGTACTCGGCTATTTCGCGAACACTCGGCCCCGTGCCAGGCGGCGGCTCAACAGTTGGATGGCGGGGGAGTTGGATCGCCCGGATGCGGACGCGGAGCTGGGAGGGGAGCCCCTCCCCGGACCCGATGAGTCTATTGATGAAGAGGATGAGGCGCTCGAGGAGATGATCGCGAGGGTGTGCCGCCACCTCGGAGTGAGTACGGG
>JACZXC010000210.1 GCA_022571825.1 Myxococcales bacterium
CCGAGATCGGCCTTGTTCACCAGGAAGATGTCGGGTTGTTCGAGGATTCCGGCCTTCATGAACTGGAGGATGTCCCCCGCGCCCGGACTCACGACGTACACGAGGGTGTCGACCAACGCGGCGACTTCGACCTCCGACTGGCCCACACCGACGGTCTCGACGAAGACCCGGTCGAAGGCCGCGGAGAGAATCACCACCCCGGCCCGGGTGCTGTCTGCGAGTCCCCCCAATCGGTCGCGGGCCGCCATGCTGCGGATGAAGACCCCCGGATCCGATGCGCCGGAGCGCACACGGATCCGGTCGCCCAGCAGGGCGCCACCGCTCTCTCGGCTCGAGGGATCGACGGCGATGATGGCGAGGGTGTCGCCGCGCGGACGCAGGGCACGCACGAGCGTGTCGAGGAGCGTGGACTTTCCAACCCCCGGGGCGCCGGTAATCCCGATCCGCGCGGCGCCGGGGAAAGGGATCTTGTGCTCCAGGGCTTCCAGCAGTGCGAGGGCCTGTTCCCGTTGCTCGGGGCGGCGGTCGTCGGTGAGGTTGAGCGCCTGGGGGACGGCGTCGCGATCGCGGGCGAGCAGTCGCTGGGCGAGTTCAAGCGGCAGGGATCGACTCCGACACGACGTCCACGATTTCCCGCATGATCCGGGCGAGATCGAAATCTCTGGGCGTGTAGACCCGGCGCACACCGGCCCGGCGCAGCTGCTCGGCGTCCGGCTCGGGAATGATTCCGCCCACGACCACCGGCATGTCTTCGAGGCCGACCTTGCGCAGCTGATCCAGCACGTCCAGCACCAGGGTCCCGTGGGAGCCCGATAGGATCGACAGGCCGATCACATGGACTCCCTCGTCCCGCGCCGATCGCGCGATCTCGTCCGGGGTGAGGCGGATGCCGTCGTAGACCACCTCCATTCCCACGTCCCGCGCTTTGACCGCGATCTGCTCGGCCCCGTTGCTGTGGCCATCGAGCCCCGGCTTGCCGATCAGTATCTTGAGTGGTCGACCCAGCCTGTCCGAGAGCTGGTGCACTCGGTCGCGAACCTCACGCAGCCCGGGAGCCGATTCGTTGGCCCGACCGGCGACGACACCCGTGGGCGCCCGGTACTCGCCGAACAGGCCACGCAAGGTGTCGGTCCACTCGCCGGTGGTAGCCCCCGACGTCGCGGCACGTATCGAGGCAGGCATCACGTTGCCCCCGGCCTGGAGCACATCCTTCAGGTTCTGGAGCGCGGCATCGACCTCGGCGGCGTTGCGGCGAATTCGGAAGGCTTCGAGCCGCTCGATCTGCTCCCGTTCAGCCGACTCATCGATCCGAAGGGTCAACTGCGCTCCGGCGCCCAGGGGAGACGGCTCGGCTTCGGTGTAGGTGTTGACGCCCACGACCTCGAGCTCGCCGCTCTCGATGGCGCGAGTCCGCTCCGTGTGGGAGGCGACGAGCCTCTGCTTCATGTAGGCGTTCTCGACCGCCGCAACCGCACCCCCCATCGCCAGCACCTTCTCCAGCTCCGCGCGTGCCGCCTCCCGGAGCTCCCGGGTTCGGGCTTCGACCACATGAGAGCCGTCGAAGAGATCTTCGTACTCGAGGAGGTCGGTCTCGAAGGCCAGTATCTGCTGAATTCGCAGCGACCATTGCTGGTCCCAGGGGCGAGGCAGGCCCAGCGCCTCATTCCAGGCGGGCAGCTGCAGGGCGCGACAACGCGCGTTCTTCGAGAACGTCACGCCCAGTGCCTCCAGGGTGATCCGGATGACGTTGTTCTCGGGCTGGGCTGCGGTCAGTCCGAGGCTGTTGACCTGAACGCCGTATCGGAAACGGCGGTGTTTGGACTCCTTCACCCCGTATCGTTCCCGGGTGAGCTCATCCCAGAGTTCGGCCATCGCGCGAACCTTGCAGATCTCTTCCACGAATCGGATGCCCGAGTTGAGGAAGAAGGAGATGCGACCGACGATGCGGGGCAGAGCGTCCGCGGGAACGTCGTCCCGGTCTCGCACGGCATCGAGAATGGCCAGGGCCGTCGCCAGCGCATACGCGATCTCCTGCACCGGGGTCGCTCCGGCCTCCTGGAGGTGGTAGGAGCAGACGTTGGTGGGATTCCACTGGGGCACCGCATCGACGGTGTAGGCGACCATGTCGCTGATCAGGCGCATCGAGGGCTCCGGCGGAAAGATGTAGGTGCCGCGGGACAGGTACTCCTTGATCACGTCGTTCTGGGTGGTGCCGTGAAGCTGCGCCGGCACGATCTGGTTGCGCTCGGCCACCGCGATGTAGAGGGCGAGGAGCCAAGCGGCGGTGGCGTTGATCGTCATCGACGTGTTCATGCGATCGAGGGGAATGCCCTCAAACAGCGCCGCCATGTCGTCGATGTGACCGATGGGAACTCCGACCTTGCCGACCTCTCCCCGGGCGAGGGGATGATCGGAATCGAAGCCGGTCTGCGTGGGCAGGTCGAAGGCGACGGAGAGACCCGTCTGGCCCTTGGCCAGGTTGGTTCGGTACAGCTGGTTGCTGGCCTCGGCGGAGGTGTGTCCGGAGTAGGTTCGGAAGACCCAGGGGCGGTCGCGTCGGTTGGTTCGCTGATCGGTCACGTGCCCTTGGCTCATCGCAGGGGTGCAAGTGCGCAAGTACGCGAGAAGGCTAACGAAAACCGAGTTGTGGGGCAATTCGTGTGCTTGCGACCGCGCCCGACTGGCGGGTGACATAACCGCGTGTCTCGCGCGCACGATGTATGCTGCGGCGTCCATGTCGGAATTCTTCTTCGAGCTGACCCCCGACCGCGTTCTGCGGGCCGTGGAGGCGGGTGGGTTCGACCCGACGGGCCACTGCTCGCCTCTGACGTGCCTCGAGAATCGCGTATACGACCTCCGCCTCTGGGACGAGTCCCACATCGTGGTCAAGTTCTATCGGCCGGGGCGCTGGAGCGCCGAAGCCATCGCGGAAGAGCACCGATTTCTCCTGGACCTGCGCGACGCGGAGATCCCCGTATGCGCGCCGATCGCCTTTCCCGATGGCGCGACCCTGCACGAGGTCGAGGGCATCCACTACGCGATCTGGCCGCGAACCGGAGGCCGCGCTCCGACGGAGTTCAACGACGAAGAGATCTCCATTTTGGGGCGCCTGCTGGCCCGTATTCACAATGTGGGCGCCGCCGGGACCGCTCCCCATCGGCTGCGTCTCGACACCCAGACCGTGGCCCGGGCACCCCTCGAGTTTCTCGAGGAACAGGGATTCCTGCCCGCCGAGTGCCAACGCCGCTACCGGCACGCGGTGGAGCGCGTCGCGACGCTCTACGACGAGTGGAGCCGAGGGGTTCCGACCCATCGCATCCACGGTGACTGTCACGTCGGGAATCTCCTGCGCGGGGACCAAGGCTGGTTCTTTCTCGACTTCGATGACTTCGTGGTGGGTCCGGCGGTGCACGACGTGTGGATGCTGCTGCCCGGGCGCGATGCCGAGGGAGTCCGCCAGCGCGCGCTGCTGATCGAAGCCTACCGCCAGTTCCGCGAGTTCGATTCCCGCTGGCTGCGATTGGTCGAGCCCCTGCGCGCCTTCCGCTTCGTCTTCTACGCCGCGTGGATTGCCCGCCGTTGGGACGACGCCGCCTTTCCGGCGGCCTTTCCCCACTTCGGGTCGCCGTCCTATTGGGAGAACGAGACCCGCGATTTGGAGGAGCTGATCGAAGCGCTCCTCCGAGGGGCCACTGACCTGCCCGAGGGATTGGATCCCCTCCCAATCTCCGGGCCAGAGCTCACGAAAAAGGACTACTTCTGGGACCTCTGATGGGGCGGCCCGCGATCGCGCGTTTCCTGCGGGCCGGGCCGTGGGTCCTGCTCTTTGCCTTCGGGGCTTCGCTTTCGCTCCAGAATATTCGCACCTTCGACTACTGGTGGCACCTGCGCACGGGTCAGCTGATCGCCGAGTCGGGCGCCGTCCCCAAGGTCGATCCCTACACCTATACGGTGGCCGGTTCCACCTGGGTGGACGTCCATTGGCTCCACCAGCTCGGTCTCCACGCTCTATACACCGTCGGAGGTCACGCCGCGGTAGTCTGGGGCAAGCTCGCCCTGGTCTTTGCGCTGCTCGCGATCCTGGGACGGATCGGCCATCGGCGCGAACGGCCCTTCGTGACCGCTTTCGCCCTCACGCTGATGCTGCTGGTGGCCGGCGACCGCTTCATGCCGCGTCCCGAGCTGCCGACCTTCGTCTGCCTGGCCGCGGTTCTCGCGCTGCTCGACCGCTTCTCTCGCCGGGGTGATGCCTGGATCTACGCCATCGTCCCGATCCAGATGGTCTGGGCGAACCTCCACGGCTTGTTCGCGCTGGGCGTCGCGGTCTGCGGCATCATGTTCGTGGCGGAGATGCTCCGACCCGTCATCACACCGGGCGATCGCCTGCGCCGCGATCGCCTGGGGCGGTTGGCGGCGGTCACCGCCCTGGCGGCCCTGGCCTCCTTCGCCAACCCGAACTTCATCGACGGCGCCCTGTATCCCCTCCAGCAGCTCGGGATGATCGGGCCGCTGGAGGATCGGGGAACCTTCGGCTCGATCGTGGCGGAATTGATTCCGCCGATCGGCGGCGAGCAGCCCTTGAATGCCCTCGCGATCGGGCTCGCCTCGGCCCTCGCCGTCGGTTCCTTTGCCGCGATGGCGGTCAACTGGCGACGGCTTCACGGTGCCGATCCGCTGGTCTGGGTCGCGTTCCTGTACCTCGGTCTGGGGGCCAAGCGCAATCTGGCGCTGTTCGCCATCGCCGCCGCCCCGATCCTGGTGCGAAACGCGAACGAGTTCCTCGATGCCCATCCGGTTCCCCTGCGCATCCGGCGAGCCGCCGCCGCCGGGGTCGCGCTGTCGCTCGCGGTGCTGGTCGTCGACGTGACGACCGGGCGCTTCTTCCCCCGGATCGGTACCTATCGCGAGTCCGGTTTCGGGGTGATGGAGGTCTTCTTCCCGGTGGCCCAGGCCGAATGGATCGCAACCCACCGGCCACCCGGGCCGATCGCACACCACATGGCCGACGGGGGCTATCTGATCTGGCGCCTCTGGCCCGACTATCGGGTGATGACCGACGGTCGCCTCGAAGTCTTCGGAGCCGAGAAGTTCGTCGCGCTTCAGCCCAGTGTGCCCGAACGCTTCCGCGCCCTCGACCGCGAATACCATTTCGGGTCGGTGCTGGTCCACTATTCGCTCGTCTCCTCCGACGCGATGCTCTGGTGGCTCTACCTGAACTCGAACTGGAAGCTGGTATTGGTGGACGACGCGGCCGCGCTCTTCGTGCGCGTGGGTCCCGGGGAAGCCACCGCGGAGCCGGAGATCGATCTCGACGCCCCCGACCTGTTCCCCCCCCTCGACGAGGCCGGCGACGGGGAGTTCGTGATTCGCGGTTTTGCACGGACCAATTTTTTCAACGCCATGCATCGGCCCCGAAGGGCCCTCGAAGTCTGGGAGAAGGTCCTGGCGCGGCGGCCCCAGCTGGCGAAGCGGGCCACCGTCCACGCCATGTTGCTCCAGAAGAGCGGCTTCGGAGCGGCGGCCGAGGCGATTTTGCGATCCCAGCTCGCCGAACGCCCGGACGACGCCGTTCTGTTCACCCAGGTGGGAGATCTCCGGCTCGAGTCCGGGGATCGGGAAGCGGCGCGGGAGCTCTACGACCG
The DNA here is from genome assembly GCA_022571825.1 of Myxococcales bacterium. Taxonomy (GTDB): domain Bacteria; phylum Myxococcota_A; class UBA9160; order UBA9160; family SMWR01; genus JACZXC01. Next base: position 5,643 of record JACZXC010000210.1, read on the forward strand.
CGCGCTGGCCCTGGATCCGAAGCTCTCCCACGCCCTGCACCAACGCGCGCTGCTCGCGGAAATGGAGGGGGATCGGGAGCAGGCGGCCGCGCTCTACCTGCGGGTCCTGGGCAGCATCCATCCCGCCCATCCGATCGCCCTGGGCGCCGCCCTGCGGCTTCAGGCCCTGGGGGCGGTGGCCGAGCCCTTCTTCACGGAGTGACGGGGAAGGTGAACGCTTGGTTCGAGATGAACGCGAATGGAATCCCGGCGTCGGTGGCGAGGGT